>CAZVZM010000056.1:0-13843 GCA_964630835.1 uncultured Halanaerobiaceae bacterium | reverse complement strand
CCCAGCCAGTCGTGGGCTCCGATGAAAATATCCGGACCCTCTCCGGCAGGGGCCTCCACGGCCAGATCATCATTGATAGCGTCAAAACTTTTCTCGTGGAAAGTTATAGGAACACCAAGCCAGTCCTCCCACTCATCCTGGAACTGTTCCATTACTTCCAGTCGGTCAGCATCCGCCCAGATCAGCAGTTCTCCTGGTTCCGAAGCGGAAGCAGCGCCGCCTAAAATTCCAACCGCGACAAATACTGCCAGCATCGTGATGAATAACTTTTTCATATTATTCCTCCTGGTTAGGTTTTTTTTGAGGGGGAAACATTTTGCCCCCGAAAAGAGATTTCAAAATTTATTTTTATGGTTCTTTTTCAAATCTTTTATTGAAAAATTGGCTAGATATATTGGAAATCCATGATTTCTTAACTCTCTTAAGTGGAAGCTATGAGGCTCTGTTCACATAAATTTTCCCCTCTGCTTTAACTTTGTTTTCGACCCCAATAATTTGATAGACCAACATTGATAAAATCTATTTTTTTAATATTACAGCTTCATAAGGAGGCATTTTTATCCGGTCAAAAAGCGGATTTTGGGGGGCGCATCCTTCTCCCCGCTCGCTTTCCGCCCCGAAGGTTCTGCCGCGAAGGGAAAAACAAGCAGAGAAATCTCTATTTTTATCCGAGACATTTTCAAATATATTTCCCGGATAGACAGTTAAACACCGGTCGGATAAATTACACATTATGTGACTTCTCTTTTGACCATTTTGAAAGCGGGAAATGCGTGAGAAGGCGAGAAGCTCACCGTTGTTTTGGCCGGCACCGGGCAAAGCCCGGAAAAAATCTCCTCCTGTAAGCGAAGGATATCTGCGGTAAAATGCAATCAACCTTTTATAAAAACTGAGCAGTTTTAAATCCTGTTTCTCTTTATCCCAGATCATACAGCGTCGATTATCGGGATCTTCACCGCCATTTATTCCCACCTCGCTGCCGTAGTATATCACGGGCACTCCCGGAAGAGTAAACTGCAGAAATACCGCCTGCATGACTTTTAATCTGCGGTTGTTTTTCTCCATCTCTTTAAAACTGTTCTGGATCCGGGCAGTATCATGGCTGTCAAGCATGTTAAGGCTATCAATAACTCTTCCGGGAGGACAGGTCAGCATCTGCTTTTTTACCTTTCTGGAAAAGTCCACCGGACTTATATTTCCTCTGAGAAGTCCGATAATTTCTCTGCGGCGGTAATAATTCATCACTCCATCAAACTGTTCCCCCTGCAGCCATCTTGCCCCCCGATACCAGACTTCTCCTGTCAGGTAGCACTCTGGATTTATCTCTTTAACAGCCCGCCGCATACTGCGCCAGAATTCCTCTGGAACCTCGTCGGCCACATCCAGGCGCCATCCGTCCACATCTAACTTTTCTGTCCAGTGCCTCACTACTTCCAGAAAGTAATTCCTGGCCTCCCGGTTGAGCAAATTTACCCGGGGCATATCACTTACACTGCCAGCAAAGGCTTCATAGTTTACTCTGTCAGTATCAGGTGGATAGGAATGGATGTAATACCAGTCTTTATAGGGAGATTTTTTACCCTTTCTTATTATATCTGCGAAGGCAAAAAATCTGCTGCTGGTATGATTAAAGACCGCATCAAGTATAATTTTAAAACCTCTGCTGTGAGCTTCCTGAAATAACTCCTCGGCAGCTGATAATCCCCCAAAATTTTCATCTATCTGATAATAATCATCGATATTATATTTATGATTGCTGGGAGATTTAAATACTGGAGTCAGATAGAGCGTATTTATTCCCAGCTTTTCCAGATAATCAAGTTTTTCTTTTATTCCCTGCAGATCCCCTCCAAAGTGAGAATTTCTGGTGGGAAGCTTACCCCAGCGCTCGAAATCCTGACTGGAATTTTCATTTGCTCCCCGGGCAAACCTATCGGGAAAAATTTGATAGACAATGGCATCTTTACTCCAGTCTGGATAATCCGGCACTTTCCCATCATGAATATAAGGGTAATGAAATAACTCACCCACAGCGGGTTCATCCGGCAGGTCATTCTGAAGACCCTGACCTGTAAAATATCTTACATCTCCTTCTCTGTCGATCAGTTTAAAGCAGTAACAGAAGGTTCTATCCCGGGAAACAATCTGGCCCCGGTAATACCTGAAACCTTCGATCTCACCCTGAAGCTGCATGCGTTTTCTATCGGCGTTTTTATTAAATTTCGATCTGTAATAGCGCGAATTGCTCAACACTAAAACCTTTTTTACTTCGCTGCCTGTCCTCAATCTGACAGTAAGTTTATGGGAGGCATCGGGAAATTGATCCCCTCCGTCCCCATCATGTCTTATTATACCTTCTCTTATCATATTTTCACTCCAAAAATATCTACCATTATTGCTATATATGCTGTACAGCAAAAAATAAATTTCAATTTGAAAGGAACCTCACACATTATAGTGAAAATCTCTCAATGATTTCGGCCGGAACAATAATCTCCTCACCGCTGTATTTCCTCTTCTCAATCAGCTTTATAAGCATTTCTGCCGCTTTTTCTCCCATATTTACAATGGGAATCCTCACCGTCGACAGCGCAGGCTCAATCATTGATGCCAGAGGAGCGTCATTGAAACCTGCCAGCCCGAGATCCCGGGGGATTTTTAAGCCTCTATCCCGGGCCACTCTGTGCACTGCCATGGCAAGAAGATCATCAGTGGCAAAAACAGCATCCATCTCTATATTACTTTCAGCCAGCATCCTCTCAGCTGTTTTCAGCCCGGCATCAAAGGTGAATTCAGATCGATACACAAGCCCGGGATCAAAAGAGATTCCGGCCGCTTTAAGCGCATGACGATACCCTTTTTGCCTGTCCTGGCTGACAACATAATCTTCGGGACCGGTTATCAGTGCCAGCCTCCTGTAGCCATGCTGCAGGCACAACTCTGTCATTCGGCGGGCAGCCTTAACATTATCGTTATCAACCCTCGGAATTTCTTTCTCATCCTGACTGCGACCAATCAAAACGAAGGGATAACCCTCTGCGGTCAGATTTTCGAGTAGTTTGCCGTTAACTCTGGCAGCCATGACAATAAGTCCGGCAATACTGCCATTTCTAAGCAGGCGTAAAGACTCCCGCACCTCTCCCGAATAGTCCTCCGCTGCCGTCAGAGTTAGCTGATATTGACGGGACTGCAGCACCGAAGCAATTCCTCTTATAACATCGGGAAAAAAGGGATTTGCCATTGCTCTATCAGCGGGACGACTTAAGACCAGTCCTATTGACCGGGGCTTCTGCTTCACCAGGCTGCGAGCTATTTCATTGGGATAATAGCCCAGCTCTCTCATTGCTTCCCGCACCCTGCTTTTGGTGTCTGCTGTAATTCTATCATCATCATTGATGACTCTCGATACAGTAGACGGAGACACCTCTGCAAGCTCCGCAACATCCTTTATAGTAACTCCACCCATATCTCAAACCTCTTTCGCTGTTTATTCTCTGTAAGATATCATCTCTGTAATGTTTAAACATTTCAACCATATCTTTATTATGGTTCTTCCTGTTAGTGGTTGGTGAATATCATATAATATTTCTATTTTTCTATTTGACCACGACCTATTAAAACGTTTGCATAAAAACTTTTTAAAAAATTATTCCTTCTATATAAATAATTCAATAATAACCAGCAAAATCCTTCCTGAACTTCAAATTAAATTTGTTCATAACGTCAGACATATAGAGACAAGCAAGGACATATTGAGATGAATTTTCGCCGGGAAAATCATGGACGTACATTGGAGGAAACCGAAGTTGGTCGGGGGGATGCATACATGTCCCCGACCACCTTCTTGTCAGTTTCAGTTGACCCAGTTAACCCGGCAATTGATCTTAATCCATTTCAATTACAATCCCGGAAAGCTCTGAAATCTCCAGCTGAAGTGTTTTGCCCTCATCTCGAAGGTCTTTTTCTATCTCTCCTCTGCTCATTACTTTTTTGGGATCACCTCTCCGGCCGTGAAGGTTTTCCAGATCAATTTCCAGAGCACTGTGCTCCTCCCCGGCGTTAAGAATTATCAGCACACTCTCATCATCAAGGAATCTCTCGAAGGCGTATACCATCTCGCTTTCACCATCATAGTCAGCCTCCAGCGTATCTATCTCCCCTCTGCGCAATATTTTGCAGTCCCGGCGCATATCTATTAGATCTTCGATGTATTCTCTCAATCCTTCATCCGGAGCGGTATATTCTCTCTCCTCCCAAACCATCGTCCTGCGGTTGTCGGGATCATCTCCGCCCTCCATCCCTATCTCGTCTCCGTAATATATCATCGGAGCTCCGAAATAGGTGAACTGCAAAAACTTGCTCAGTTTAAACCTGGCGCGATCTCCATCTACCAGCGTCATGTAGCGAGTTGTATCATGGCTGCCCAGCAAGTTTTGAAGTGTGTAGACAGACTGGTCGGGATAGTCCAGAAATAGCCTCATCATATCTCTGTGAAATTCATCTGCGCTGGAACGACCCTGCCCCACAAAGCTGTTAACGGCATCGCGAAAGCGGTAGTTCATCACAGCATCAAACTCATCGCCCTGCAGATAGGAGCTGGCATCATCCCATATTTCTCCACTGATGTAGGCATCTTCATCCAGGGATTTAACGTGCTCCCGCCAGTCGGACCAAAACCGGGGATCCGTCTGCGTGACATCGGTGGGAACATCAAGCCTCCAGCCGGCTATTCCTTTATCCATCCACTGCTCAGTGATATCCCATATATAATCTCTAACTTCCGGATTGCTCACGTCAAGCTCGGGCATATGACCAAAATCCCACCAGCCATCGTAATTTGGAGGAAGGTCCTCCTGCTGCTGTTCATAAAGTGTCCTCACGGGAAAATCATGCACATTGAACCAGTCAATATAGGGGGAGTCTTCCTCATTTTCTACAATATCCTGAAAGGCCCAGTGTTCGTAGCCCACATGGTTAAATACTCCATCCAGGATCACTTTTATGTCTCTCTCCGCCAGTTCCTCAACAAGTTCAGCGAAAAATTGCCGTGAAGCCTCCTGATCACCTTTATATACCAGACTCTCATCGATATATTCAAAACCGGCAGTATTGTAGCGATGATAGGCGCTCGCTTCAAAAATGGGATTGAAGTATATCACATTGATTCCAAGTTCCTCAAGATAGGGTATCTTCTCTTTGACACCGATAAGATCTCCACCATAATAGGCATAATAACCTGCTTCAGGATGGATGGAATTATCATCATCTGTGAGCTGCTCCTCATCGCGCAAAACAGGGTCATCGCCCTCTTTAATACCCTGATGCCATTCGGGTATATAGGCTTTATATCTATTTTCTTTATCCCTATACTGCTCTATAAAGCGGGGATTATTTTCCTCAGACCCCTGAGCAAATCTGTCGGGAAAAATCTGATAAAATATGGCATCTCTGGCCCAGTCCGGTGTGGTAAATACATCTTTCTCGCTCAAATCAGCGTGAAATTTGTCAATATCATCCAGGTCGGATTCATCTCCCTCTTTACCATAATAATAAACGGAGTCTCCATCAATGATTTCAAAATAGTAGTTGAACTGGGAGGCGGAAAGTTCAATCACCTCTCTATAGTAATCAGATGTTGTATAGCTCAAAAAGTTTCTCATCCGGTAATCAGCCTTATCTCCGCCGGGATACTCCAGATGAACTCTTACCTCCTCTACTTCATCACGCAGGGTGGCAAAGTGAAGGGTGACTTTCTCACGGTCCAGGGGATTAAAATAACTCAAATCTTCCCGGTCATGCTGAAAAAATTCCGGGCTTATGCGGCCATCTCCTCTCTGAGCGGGCTCCTCGGGCAGAGTCTTTTCCTCTCCCACCTGAACTACGGCATTTTCTCCCCCAAATCCATCGGGAGCATAATCATCAGCGCCCTCAGGCGTAATCCAGTTTTCGCCCTCTTCGACAAATTTGTATTCATATTCACCAGGCTCAAGATAGATAGTCACAGAAAATACATTTTCCTCAACCTCTTCCATCATTTCTGTCCCCCTGGGATCCCAGTTATTAAACTCTCCCGATAGAAAAACCTCATCAACATGCTCATCGGCTTCATAGGTAAATTGAACTTCAACAAGTCCCGGTCCCGGCTCCATTAGGTCAGACTGTGCCTGCAGGATAGGAAGAGAAAAAATTCCAGCCGCCAAAAGTATAGCCGCCAGCAAAGCCAGTGAAAGAATGATCCTGCCCCTTTTAGCAAAAATTTTCATGGAAATCCCCCTTATTCAAACGTTTGCATTGTAATTAAAAAAACAAAAGTATTACTGGTTAAGGTACTCTGACAAAAAATCCTCCCAAAATACTAAATCTTTTTTGAATTCTTAAAGTGAGCACAAAATAATTGCGTTTCTTTTCTATAATATTTTTGTGTCATTATTTATATTCTTGATATAATTATTAAATCCTGCTAATAGTTTCAATCAAAACTTCTTCTGCTATATATTTCAATCCAGACGCATGCGCGATTCTATTTCACTTCCCGAAATGCATTTAACCCTGTCTTCTTCCGACTGCCGGGCCTTTTCCATTGCTTCCCTGGCGGCCTCTACCAGATTTATTGACTCATCTCGGGTCGAGGGAATGATTCCAGCAATTCCCGTGCTGGCTTTAATATCATCACTGAAATCCGTGTCCTGAACAGTTACATTTATAAGCCTTCTGATCCTCCTGCCCACCTCTCTTGCTCCTTTGAGGTTGGTTCCCGGCAGCAAAATCGTAAATACATCCCGGGCAAATTTGCCGGCAATATCACCGGGTCGAAAACCTGCTTCTCCTATTGTGCTGCCTATTTTTTGCAACACCCTGGATCTTTCCCTGCGAGCTGTGCTATCTCCAGATTTTTCCCCGGGAAAAAAATCAATGACGATCATGATGAGAGAAAGAGGCTCGCTGCTTCTATATCCCCGACGCCACTCTCTGTCTACAATTTTATGAAAAGCACTTTCCTTTACCAGCCCGGTGTCGTCATCCTGCCATGATTCCCTTTGTTGAAGTTTTCTGCGAGCCAGGTTTAATCTTTCCCTGATCTCTATTGCACTTAAAGGAAACAAAATAAAATCATCTGCCGAAAATTTCTCAAGAAGGGAGGAGAGAGCCTCCTCATCGATTTCATCTTCTTTCTTTATTTTTTCTGTCCCGCAGATCAGGCAGGATTTAACTGCAATTAGCAGGTATGACGGACTTTCAGGCCAGGTGAGGGTAAAATCTCTCTCCTTTATTGTCTCATTTTTCTGCTTATCCAAAAGATAGCTGTCCTCAATTATTAAAATATCAAAATCACGCCTTAAGATCTTAAGTCTATCAACCCCCGGCATTTCAGTGGAAAAAGATATATCAAAACTGTCCAGTTCCTGAAGAGCTTTAATTAATTTCTTTCCTGTGCTATCGTCCCCTATCAGGCATTTCACCTTCAATTTTTCCATATAACTCCCCCGCAGTGACAAACCATAATGTATTATTATCCTGCTGAATTTACATTTTTAACCTTTAGAACTTTGTTAAAGCCCTGTCATATCATAATTCTTATAATCAAAACTTACCCCACTCAATATGTGCATATTGAACTCATCGAAATTTAAAACCCCCATCCGGGGACGAACACCTGATTTAGGCAGAGGAAAAATTTTCATTTTTAGCGGAGACTCTTAATTTTCTGTTAAAAGCATTACAGATATGAACTTAAGCAAGATTAAACAACTGATACGGAGAAGATAATTTACCTTGAGTAATCGCAGCCTTGACTGTTTAATATTATATAACCTTTATGCAACCCTATTACTACAAAATTATGTCCGGCCCCTATATATATTGACCTATATATTAAATATTGCGGCCATTAGCTCCTGGTGCAACACCATTTTCTCGAAGCAGATCCTGCTTGAGATCGTATAGCTCATGCGAAAGATTAACCTTCATAATGTGGGGATTAACCAATCTTTTGTATTCCTCCCACAGCGCATCTTTTTCCTGCTCACAGTAATTTTTAATTTCATTTACATTTGGAGAATTATAAACGCATTTGCCATTTTCAAAAATCTGCTCATGCATCTCGCGAATTTTATAGCTGCTCGGCGCTAAAGTTGTGGTCTTCCAGGTATCTCTGGGATCAAATAATTCCAGCTCTTCATTTTCATCGAGTTTTTCATCTGCCAGGACCATAAGATCTGCAATCATCTTGCCTGATGCACTGTCATATATTCGTAAGAGCCTCTTATCACCGGGATTTGTTATTTTTTCTACGTTATCGGAAATTTTAATTTTGGGTTTATCATTATAGGAGCTCAGCTTGTATACTCCCCCAAAAGATGGACAGGTTGAGGAGGTAATAAGTTTTGTTCCCACTCCAAAAACGTCTATTTCATCCTGCTGCATATCCAGAGAGGTAATTATCTCTTCATCCAGAGAACTGGAAGCTACAATAACAGCATCCTCAAAGCCGGCCTCGTCCAGCATCTGGCGGGCCTGCTTGGATAGATAAGCGAGATCACCGCTATCCAGGCGAATACCGTATAGATCGGATTCTATCCCCTTTTCCTCCATCTCCTGAAAAACTTTGATAGCATTGGGCACGCCGGAATTTAAGGTGTCGTAAGTATCCACCAAAAGTATGCAGCTATCGGGAAAATTGCGGGCATAAGTGCGAAAAGCTTCCAGCTCGCTTTCAAAGGACATGACCCAGCTGTGGGCGTGAGTGCCGCTGATGTCAACTCCAAAATCTTTACCCGCCAGGACATTTGAAGTCCCATCGCAGCCGCCGATAACCGCAGCTCTGGCCCCATAATATCCTGCATCAGGACCGTGGGCCCTCCTTAGCCCGAACTCCAGAACCTTTCTCCCCTTGGCGGCGATAACCACGCGGGCAGCTTTGGTTGCAATAAGCGATTGATGATTTACAATATTGAGCAAAGTGGTCTCCAGCAGCTGCGCCTGCAGCACGGGAGCTTTTACTTTCATCAGCGGTTCGTGTGGAAAAACAACGCTCCCTTCAGGAACAGAGTAAATATCTCCTTCAAACTTAAAATTTTTTAAATAGGACAGAAAATCAGTGTGGAAACCCTGTCCGGCAAGATACTCAATATCCTCATCTGTGTATTCAAAATTGTTGATGAATTCTATCGCCTGATTAAGCCCGGAAAAAATTGCGTAGCCATGACCACAGGGATTTCGTCTGTAAAAAAGGTCAAAAACCGCTTCCTCGCACTTGCCTTTTTCAAAATAGCTCTGAGCCATAGTTAGCTGATATAGATCGGTCAGTAAAGTCTTGTTTTTCATCATTGCAGTTCTAATTTCTCCCCCTGGTGACAATATTTTGGGGCCATAAAAACCCACTTAATTTTAACACAGGGAAGTCCAATTAATCAAGTTTCATTCAAAACTCATTAAAGACCACATACGAATTTCCTCTAAAATGCCCTCAATTTC
This sequence comes from uncultured Halanaerobiaceae bacterium, assembly GCA_964630835.1. Classification (GTDB taxonomy): domain Bacteria; phylum Bacillota; class Halanaerobiia; order Halanaerobiales; family Halarsenatibacteraceae; genus Halarsenatibacter. The sequence continues at coordinate 4,369 of CAZVZM010000056.1, read as the reverse complement.
CTCCACGTCACGGTCAAATTTTCTGGCCACTGCTGCAGTGACCGCCTCTTCGTATACGGTTTTCTCATCTCCAACATTCTCTATATAATTATCCATCTTATTTGTTTCACCGAATACTTCAATATTTTTTTCTGAAACATTTCTCTCCAGCCTATCGGATACTTTATCATATAAGTCCTGCCATGCTGCTCTAATCTCAGCCGATTTTTGAGATGGCTGTTCGTCCCAGTCTTTCTGGCGAAGAGACCAGGAAAATTCCATTGCTTCATAATCACCGGCCTCTACCTCATCAACGCGGTCAGGATGTCCCTCTGGTGCAAAGACAGATTGTCCCAATGTAGGCTCCAGTCTCATTATATACTCTTTTCGATCGTAAAAGCTTATGGCCAGACCATTGAAGGTCAACTCTTCTTGAGCATCTTTTAAAAGATAATGAGACAGATGACGCAGCGCCTCCACATCTACAGCTTCTTTTATGTGTACATGATATTCATATCTCTTCGCATCCTCAAGATGAGCCTCAGTCACCTCTGCAACTTCATGGGCGGGAACCAGTTCTTCTTCATAATCCTCTATTTCCCCTTCATCAAATCCTCTATTAACAAAAATTAATGCAGCAATGACTATTATAATGCCCAGAATAGCAGGGAGCGGTTTTATTCCATTTTTATTTTCTGACATTTCCATATCACCGCACTTTTTGCAATATTAGTCTTTCTCTAATAAATATTTCCACAGAGGAAAAAAATGTCCTCCTTTTATCTATCCAGCCTGTTATGCAACAACTTTTAATCTTCGCTAACTGAATAAGCATATATATCATCTTCAAGCTAAGTAGTAATACTGTGTAAAAAATTAGTAGAATAGCAATAAAAAAACTGCCGATTTCCGTCTGTTGATATAAACAGCCAGAAACCGACAGCATTATATATTTAACCTGACCTGTAATTCAACCTAATTTTATGCCATAATTTGAATAAGCAAGTTGTATCACGTATCATGTGGCAAGAAGCCTCACATAAATTTTTAAGTGTAGTGTAATATTATTTACTCTGAAATGGCTCTGTCAACGGCTTCCATTATTGCCTCACTTGTCTCTGTTACGCCGGTAATCACGTCAACATCTGTAGACTGTTCTGCTATGATGGCTTCCGGAATTTCCTCAAGAGCTTCCCCGGCAAATCCCTCGGTCTCCAGATGATCAAGCACCTCTATAGCTATTATTTCATCATTTTCCAGCGTAACCTCGACCTCGAGTTCACCGCCGTAACCTTCAGCGGAAGCTGTGACAGTCCTCTCTTCCGGTGCATCTACTTCTTCCTCAGGTTCCTCTGGCGGATCTTCAGGCCGGTCATCGGTAATGGCTTTATTCACAGCTGCCATGATAGCCTCGCTCGTCTCTGTTACACCGGTAATCACATCAACATCTGTGGATTGTTCCGCTATTATAGCTTCTGGGATTTCCTCTAAAGCTTCCTCAGCAAATCCCTCGGTCTCCAGATGATCAAGCACATTTATAGCGATTATTTCATCATTTTCCAGTGTAACCTCAAGCTCGAGCTCACCGCCGTAACCTTCAGCGGAAGCTCTGACAGTCCTCTCTTCCGGTTCATAAACTTCTTCCTCAGGTTCCTCTGGCGGATCCTCAAGTTCAACATCGACAAGGGCTTCATCCACGGCAGCCATAATGGCCTCGCTGGTTTTAGTTACTCCAGATACGGTATCAACATCGGTGCTCTGGGCTGCAATTATTGATTCCGGCACCTCTTCCAGGGCAGGCTCGGCAAAATCCTCAGTCTCCTGATGTTCTACAACTTCGATACTCTCAATCAGACCTTCCTCAACTCTTACTTCCACGATAAGCTCACCGCCGTAACCCTCAGCAGTGCCCCTGTATACATCTTCCTCGAGTTCCACTGGTTCTGGCTCTTCTACAGGCTCGATACCAGCAACAGCTAAGGCTTCTTTAACAGCTGCTATTATTCCTTCACTGGTACCGGTTGCGCCCGAAACTATATCTACATCTGTGCTCTGAGCCTCTATGATTCTGTCAGGAAGCTCAGGCACCACATCTTCAAAATATTCCTCTGTCTCTCCATGTTCTACAACTTCTATACCGGTGATCTCGCCCTCAAGAACTGAAACTTCCACCGTTATGTCGCTTTTAAAACCTTCAGCAGTACCCGTGTATACTTCCACATCCTCCACAGGTTCCGGTTCCTCAACTGGCTCTGGCTCTTCTACGGGTTCAATGCCAGCAGCAGCTAAAGCTTCCCGTGCAGCTTCCATTATGGCTTCGCTGGTCATGGTAACTCCGGTCACTATATCCACGTCCGTGCTCTGTTCGGCCACTATGCTGGCGGGAACTTCCTCCAGAGCAGGATCTGCAAGGTCTTCCGTTTCGGAGTGTTCTACAACCCTTACATCCAGTATTTCCTCATCTAAAATTTCAACTTCCACCGTCAGTTCACTGCCATAGCCCTCAGCTGTGCCGGTATATACTTCGCCTTCCACTTCCGGAGGCTCCTCTACAGGTTCTTCCAGATCCACCTCAGCCAGGGCCTCATCAACTGCTGCCATTATTCCTTCGCTGGTGCCGGTGGCTCCTGAAACCGCATCCACATCCGTGCTCTGAGCTTCTATAATTCTATTATTAATCTCCGGAACCGCATCATCAAAAAAGTCCGGAGTTTCATCCTGTTCTACCACCCGGATATTCGTTATCTCGCCATCAAGGACAGTTACTTCCACAGTTATATCATCGATGTAGCCCTCAGCTGTACCGGTATATACTTCACCTTCTTCCGGAGGCTCCTCTTCAGGCTCCTCAGGTTCAACTGCCACCTCTTCCTCGACTTCCTCAGGCGGGACAGGAAACTGCTCTCCGTAGGCCCCGTAAACCACGAGCATACCGATCAAAAACAGGGCAATGAAGAAAATGGCAGAATACAGGTTGGATTTTTTCATGTTCATATCACATCACTCCACCTTCTCTTTTTCAGGAAAATAGTCCGGAATTCTAATCTGACCGGGACATACAAATGAACACAGACCGCACTCAATGCAGTCCTCGGGATGCAGGTCCTCGAGACTTCCGGGTTGAGTATAGATTTCGCTGGCCTCCATTATCAGCACGGGGGAGAGATTCATCGGGCACACTTCCACGCAGTAGCCGCATCTTATGCAGTCTTTGGGTTCCCCCGTGTATGTTTCGCTGCCGGCCTCATAGGGACTCATCTCCTTCGGTTCATCCCTGCCGGTGGGGAAGCTTTGATACTTTGATGTTACATTGGAGTATACATCTCTAAATTTCTCCGGACTGAGGCCGATAAGGCCATAACGATAGCCCAATTTTTGAACATCACAGTCTCCGGCAGAGTCACAGGTGATACAGGTGCAGTTGTGTTTGCTCAGCATCAGATCTATCAAATTGCGCCTGTGCTTTTCCAGCTCATCATCAAAGGCCACAACTTCCATGCCTTCCTCCACCTGGGTTGTGCAGGCGGGTTCGGGCCATTCACTCCCATCTATTTTAACCACACAAAGACGACAGGAAGCGGTGGAAGAAAGGCGAGGATGATAACATATGCCAGGAATATCAAAACCGTTCTCTCTGGCCACCTCCAGCAGATTGGCCCCCTTGCGGGCAGTAATATCCTGGCCGTCAATTGTCAAAGTTACCTGATCATTTTCTTCGGCCATGGTCACTCCTCCCTTCAATTTATTCTTATAGTTCAGGCAAAATTTATGAGTTAATCAGTACTTTCAGCGCCTACTTTTTGACCGGGCACTACTTCTATAGCATCAAAGGGGCATTCTTCAATGCAATTTCCGCAGCGAATGCAATTTTCATCGATAACTACATAAGCTCCTTCACCGGGCTCTCCTTCAATGGCATTTGATGGACAAACCTGACGGCAGCGATCACAGGCCTGACATTCTTCGGCTATTATATTATAATAAATGAGATCCTGACAGACACCGGCAGGACACTCTTTATCATGTATGTGAGCCTCATACTCATCTCTAAAATATTCTAGAGTAGATAAAACCGGATTGGGAGCGGAATCTCCCAGTCCGCAGAGCGCTGTTTTCTTGATGGTTTCACCCAGCTGTTCCAATTCCTCAAGATCTTCCTCGGTACCCTGGCCAGCCGTAATTTTTTCAAGTATTTTCAGCATCTCTGGAATTCCATTCCGGCAGGGCATGCACTTGCCGCAGGACTCATCCCGAAGGAAATCCAGAAAAAACTTGGCCACGTCTACCATGCAGGTATCCTCATCCATAACTACCATTCCACCGGAACCCATCATAGACCCTGCTTGAGATAATTCTTCGAAATCTACAGGAAGATCAAATAAATCTTCAG
>CAZVZM010000055.1:0-13993 GCA_964630835.1 uncultured Halanaerobiaceae bacterium | reverse complement strand
CTGCATACATTTGCTACCACCTCCTGACCTCAGACTCGCCGGGAACAGGCAGAAAAGCCAATCCAAAATCTGATCAGCCTCATTTTTGAGCCTTCCCCGAGCGGTTTTGGCAGAATAACCGTCTGCTTAAAAAAGTATAATATTATTATCTACAGATTTAAATTCTAGCACAGATACAGCAAAAAGTCAAGAATCAGGAAGATGATGAGAGCAGTTCAGCCTGAGCATAGGTTCGATGCACTGAATTAATTTTCACTTTAACCTTTTCCCCTACTTTACCTCCTGCCTCCTCAATAATAATAATATATCCCTTTTTTCTGGCTATTCCTGCAGAATCATTTTCAGAATGTTTTTCTTCCACTGTAAATCTGTATTTTCCCCCTTCCTTTACAGGAAGGGCCATCTCCCTGAGTCTGTCTCTGCTTCCTCTATCAATTATTTCAAAATCTTCCATATGCAAGTCATTATTACCACGGATATATATATCTTTATCCAGCTCCTCTTCCAGCTCATTTAATTTTTCCCCTCGATTGCCTATCAGAACAGAAGCCACATCAGGATGAACTTCAAAAAGAATGGCCTCAAAATTTTCTCGTGAGGCCAGAGAAGAAAGTTTTCTTATAACCCTAAATGCCATGGTCGTTTCAGCAATTATCCTGCCGGTCCCTTCACAGTAAGGACATTCTTTTTGAATAAGCTCACCCAGACGCTCTCGCACTTTTTTGCGGGTTAGTTCAACAAGCCCCAGTTCAGTAAGCCCCATCAGGGAAGTTTTGGTTCTATCCCTCTTCAGTTCTCTCTCCAAAACTTCAATCACTTTTTCCCTATTTGATTTTATATCCATATCGATAAAATCTATTATAATTATGCCTCCGATATCTCTTAATCTGAGCTGCCTGGCAATTTCTTTTGCCGCCTCCAGATTTGTCTTAAAAACCGTATCCTGAAGATTCTTGCGTCCGGTAAATTTTCCGGTATTGACATCAACCGCAACAAGCGCCTCAGTAGAATCGAAAGTGATATAACCCCCCGAGCTCAACCAGACCTTTCTCTTCATCAAAGACTCAAGCTCCTGCTCTATTCCATAAGTCTCAAAAATTGGTCGATTACGCTGATAGAAAAATATGCGAGAGTTTATATCCGGAGCCAGTTTTTCTGCGAAATCAGAAAGATTTTCATAATCATCTCTATCATCTATAACAACTCTGTCTATATCGGGGGAAAGATGATCCCTGACAACCTGATGTATTAAATTGATGTCGCTGTGAAGAAGTCTGGGAGCCCTATTGCGGTGATAGCGGTTTTTAATGCGCTGCCAGAGGGAGCGCAGAAAATTATAGTCTTTTTCCAGCAACTCTTTATCCTTTTCCCGGGCGTTTGTTCGAATGATTACCCCGTGCTGATTATCAATCAAATTTTTTGTAATATCCTTTAACCTTGTTCTCTCCTTCTGATCGTTAATCCGCCGGGAAATATTGATTCGAGAATCATAAGGAAGAAAAACATAATATCTCCCGGGAAGACTCACGCGACACGTAATTTTTGGGCCCTTGGTACCGATAGGTTCTTTCGTAACCTGGACCATTATCTCCTGCCCGGGGCTTAAAACCTGATTTATCTTTAGCTTTTTCTTGGAAAAGAGATGACGCTGTTTGCTGTTAAATAGCGGATATGCATCGTTTAAATGAAGAAAACCATTTTTTTCTCTCCCTATATCGACAAAAGCAGCCTGCATACCAGGCAGAACATCCTTAACTCTCCCCCGATAAATGCTGCCTGCATCTCGATTATAAGTATCTCTTTCAAAAAAAACATTGTCAAGTTTATCATTAACTAAAACTGCTGCTCTTTTTTCTCTTACACCAGAATTTATTATAATTTTTTTGCTCTTTTTTTCTCTGCTCACCCTTATCTTCCCTCCAGAATTACTTCAGAGAGGGGAGTCAAAATATCATCGTTGTGAGCTACATACATCCCCTCACGATAAAAATTTATCAAAGGAATATCCGGCAGTTCAGGTCTGAGTTTCTTCAATCCCTGCACAATCTCTCCCGGTCTTACATTTCCCCTGCTGCCAGTGCTTACAAGAAATGACCAGCAGTTATCTTCCCGCAGATTTACCTCATGAATCATCGACCTTAAATCGTAACTCCGATCCTCTTTGTTTCTTCTCCGGCGGACCACAAAAAGCTCTTCCCTCCTGGATAGTTCTGCAAGTAATTTATGGTTACTTTTTCTCCCTGAAAGCGGAGAAGAAATAATGTAGCGGGCTCTGTCCACAATAGCCTGCAGGGACTTTAAACCGGTATTCTCAACCAGTCTGGAAACCAGGATCTCCACTCCTGAGGGCAATTTTTTATTAAGATCGCTAACGAACTCATTCTCTCCTACCGCTTCTATCAGTTCAAGATCGAGATACTCTCCCCCACCTGGCATTCCCACCGGCAGAGGCTGAGAAAGTGAGAGATTTAAGCTGGGATTGTAACCTTTGCTGTAGGCTCCGGGAACATCGGCTCTGCGAATAGCTCTTCTCATAGTATCCATTAATTCCAGGTGAGAAATATACCTGAGTCTTTTCTTTTTGGAAAAGCGAGCTCTAATCATCATTCTTCTCACTTCCTTCTTCCCCGGCCACCTGTAAATATTGATGCGGTTCTTCACATACACCACAAAAACTGCACTCATCAAAACGACAATCGGGGGTGAGTTTTTCTTCTTCAGAGGCTCCCCATTCTTTCTCCAAAAATTTCCTGTTAACGCCCGGCTTCAGGTGATCCCAGGGAAGAGGAGAATTCACATCATAATTTTTTAGATACTTTTGAGGAGACAACCCCTTTTTTTCCAGGACCTCAAACCAGAGATCACAATCAATTTCTTCACTCCAGCCCTCGAGTCTTGCTCCCTGCTCCCAAATTTCCAAAATAACATCATTCAGCCTGCGATCTCCCCGGGCTAAAACGCCTTCAAGTTTGCTCACGCGAGGTGAGGTCCAGTCCAGGCTGATTCTTCGGCCCTGCAAATTGTCGCGAAGATAATCAAGCTTCTCCTCTATTTCATCCTGCCCGGCCATATCCGCCCACTGGAAAGGAGTAAAAGGTTTGGGAACAAAAGTTGTAATATTTACCTGCACCTCAATAGGCTTGATGTCAAAATCTTTTTCTCTTCTTATCCTGCCACCCAGCCGGGCGGTTTTTTCAACCAGCTCCACCAGTTCTTCCATGTCTTCCCATTTTTCCCCGGGGAGCCCGATCATAAAGTACAATTTTATGCGATGCCAGCCGCTGCGAAAAGCCGCCTCTACTGCAGAGAAATACTCCTCTTCCTTCACCCCTTTATTTATGATATCTCTGAGCCGCTGACTCCCTGCCTCAGGAGCAAATGTAAGTCCGCTCCTGCGCACCTTCTGAACGCTGCGTGCAAGATCCACAGAAAAATCATTCACCCGGAGAGAGGGCAAAGAGATACTCACTTTTTTATCCTCATACCTTTCACTCAAGATCGAGAGAATTTCCTCGATCCGGGAGTGATCCACAGTATTGAGGGAGGTTAAGGAGATCTCCTCATATCCGGTGCTGTCCACAATGCTGTCGGCTAATTCTATAATTTCATCCAGACTCCTTTCTCTTGTCGGGCGGTAGGACATACCTGCAGCACAGAAACGACACCCTCGCTGACAGCCGCGGGAAATCTCCAGTGGAGCTCTATCATGTACGATATTCATATACGGCACAATAAAATCGGTGGGATAAAAACTTTCATCCAGATTGGGAACATACTGTTTTCTTATACTGCCTTTAATATCTGAACTGCAGGGCTGGAGATTGAAAAAATCTCCTTCTCTATAACTGGCTTCATAAAGTGAGGGAACGTAAACCCCCTCCATTTGCGCAAGTTCAAACAGCACCTCTTCCCGCTCCAGATTTTGCCTGGTCAATTTTTTGTGCTTCCTCACCAGTGAAATGATTTTGGTTTCTCCCTCGCCAATAAAAAAAATATCAAAAAAATCACTGATGGGTTCTGGATTGAATACCGTTGAACCTCCTCCCATGACAAGGGGATGCCTTTCCGTTCTGTTTTCGCTTTTCAGCGGTAAACCGCTCAAATCCAGCATATTGATTATGGTGGTATAGCTGAGTTCATACTGTAATGTAAAGCCAAAAATATCAAAATCTCTTATTGTCCTTTTGTTTTCCAGAGAAAATAGCTCTATATCCTCTTCCCTCATCAACTCCTCCATATCCTTCCAGGGTGAAAAAACTCTTTCGCAGAGGATATCATCTTTGGAGTTCAACAGATGATAAAGAATCCGTATACCGAGATGGGACATGCCAATTTCATAAACGTCAGGAAAAGCGAGACAAACTTTGTTATCTACCTCCTTCCAATTTTTCCTGACAGCATTCCATTCGCGGCCAATATATCTCTCCGGACTTTTAACCTTATACAGCAAATCATCTACCTGCTCAAAAATCCGAGCCATAAAATTTATCACCTCATAATATAGCCAAAAGAAATAAAGATCAAAAATTTATTTTTTTTCTACGCATATTAATATTCAATATCAGTCCAACAGCTATCATGGAGGTAACCAGTGAACTCCCTCCATAACTTATAAAGGGCAGAGGAATGCCAGTTATAGGCATAACTCCCAAAGACATACCTATATTTTCCACGACATGGAAGAAAAACATGGCAGTGATCCCCAGTGATATCAGCCTGCCAAAGTTATCCTTTGCATTAATGGTAACTCTTATCATCTGCAGCATAAGCAGCGTAAATAAAATAATGATTAATGCGGAGCCGAGAAACCCAAACTCCTCCCCAATAACTGCAAAAATAAAGTCCGTATGCTGTTCCGGCAGAAAATTAAGCTGATTCTGCGGGCCGGCCATATAACCTCTGCCGGTCAGCTGGCCTGATCCTATGGCTATCTGAGCCTGTATAATATTATAACCAATCCCGTGAGGATCTATACCGGGATTAATAAAGCTGATAAGCCTGTTGACCTGATATGGCTGCAGAAAAAAAAGGGGGGTAGAAAGAAAAAGGTGAGAAGCGATCATGGCAATGAAAGCTGCTGTTGCCCCCCCAAAAGTTGCCAGTATATGCATTAATCTCCCTCCGGCTGCAAAGTGCATTACGATAAAAATAAATAGAAGCACCAGTGCAGTGCCGAGATCATTCTGCAGCACAATAAAAATAAAGGGTAGTAAGACCAGACCGGCGTTCTTCAAAAACCCCCTATAACTCTGTATTTCCTCCTCATCCTTTCTATCCAGCCAGCCGGCAAAAAACAGAATCATTAATATTTTGGCCACTTCGGAAGGCTGGAAAGTCACCGGCCCAAGGGAGAGCCAGCGCCTGCCACCTCCCGCAGCGGAACCGAGTATCAACAAAATACCGAGCAAAAATATTACTGCAGCATAAAGAATTATATCGTATTCCCGCAGCAGTCTGTAATCAAAAAATTGCACAAAGATTACGAGAAGTATACCCAAAACCGCAGCTACAAACTGCGTTCTCAAATAATCTGTAGAGCCACCGCTGGCTCCTTCAGCCGCAGTAGAAATAGCAACAAAGCCGCATATTATTAGAGCAAGGACCAGCAGCGGTATAGTAAAATTTATATTTTTGAGGAGTTTTTTCTCCCACTGCATTTAATATTCACCTTAATCCTGAGTTTTTTTCAGAGGGAAATTGGCAATCATCGCCATCATCTCTTCCTCGCGGGAAATCTCCATCTCCACTCTATCGTCTTCAACATCAATATATTTCTGCATAACTTCGAGCAGTTCCCCCTTTAGATCTTCCATCTGATCGGGGGTGAGCTTTATCCTGTCCTGAACAAGAATAAACTGAAGCCTGTCCTTTGCAATGTTTTTACTGCCGTCTTCTTTCTTGTCCTCTTCATCTGAAAAAAAACCTATTATTCTATCCAGCAGACTAATAATAATCGCCCCCTTCCTAAGATAGGCCTACAAACTTTTTAATTCTAGAAATAAAGGAAGAGTCCTTTTCTAAATCCATTAGAGGAAGATCTTCTCCCTCAAGCCGCCTGGCAATGTTTTTAAAGGCCTGTCCGGCCCTGGAGTTATTGCTGTGAACTATGGGTTCACCGCGGTTTGTGGAAACAACTATCTTTTCCTCTTCGGGAACAACTCCCAAAATTTCAATGGCAAGAATTTCTATCATATCATCGATGTTCATCATATCGCCTCTATCAACCATATCTTTCTTTATCCTATTTATGATCAGTTCCGGGTTTTTTACACCTTCCGCCTCCAGCAGCCCAATGATTCTATCGGCATCACGGACCGCTGACACTTCCGGTGTAGCTATGATTATAGCTCTGTCAGCTCCAGATATGGCATTGCGAAAACCCTGTTCTATTCCGGCCGGAGAGTCGACAAGAATATAATCCATCTCCTCCTTTAACTCATCAATCACCATGTTAATCTGTTCCTCATTAACTGCCTCCTTGTCACGGGTTTGGGCGGCCGGCATGAGATGAAGACAATCGGTTTTTTTGTCCCTGATCAAAGCCTGTTCCATCCTGCATCTCTCCTCAACTACATCTACAAGATCATAAACAATGCGATTTTCCAGACCAAGGACTACATCCAGATTTCTTAAACCAATATCAGCATCAATTAGGCATACCTTTTTTCCTTCTAAAGCCAGGGCTGCTCCTATATTTGCAGTGGTGGTGGTTTTACCCACTCCCCCCTTGCCTGAGGTAATGACAATTGACTTACCTTCCAATATAAATCCCTCCTAGCTGCACCGCAATTTAAGTATTGATAAAACTTTGGAGATATAACATTTTATCCCTCGATGGCTTCTATTTAAATTCACATTGTTATTATTTTCTATTGAAGATGAGCACAGGAAAAACTCACGTGAAAAAACCCTAATTTCTTGCTGTATAAAATTATTAAAGTATAAAAATATCAAAGTCAGTTTGATATATTCTGCAAAAACTCAGATACAGGGATAAATTTTTTTGAATTGGATCTTCTCCATAATCTTTGGTGAAATTTACGACATATGCCTTTCAAATGATATCTGCTCACCTCTTATTATAGGAAGCTATGAGGCGAAGTGATACTCGAAATTTTTCAAAGCCCGGGCCAAAAACTAAACTGAAGCAGAGGAAAAATTTCATTGTGAGCGGAGCCCCATAGCTTCCTCCAACAACTGATGTGGAAAAGAATCTTAAAAATTAATTTCCTCAACAATTATTCTATCAGTTTCAATGAAGGCCCGCTCGGGTCGCGGTTCAAAATTATCCCCTTCATTTTCCGGGGGACGAGAAATTTTCCCTGCTATTCTGATCTGCGTGGGGGTCAACCTGAGTGCGGCAATTTCCGCCGAGTCATCCCCCCTCACTCCGGCGTGCACCAGCCCCATAAGCTTACCAAAAACCAGCACATCTCCTCCCGCTCTAACTTCAGCTCCAGGATTTACATCACCAAGCACAACTATATTATTGGGATGCTCCACCGCCTGTCCCGAACGAAGAGTTCCTCTCACAAGACGGGTATTGTCTTTAAAATGAATTTCCTCGCTCTTTCTGGTTCTTTCCCTCTTTTGAAGTCGCTTACCTAAACCTTTTTCCTTTTCCTGGCGGGAGCGGCCCGTAAAATGAATTTTGGTTTCCTCACTCAAAGTTTTGGAAAAAAAGTTAATCAATTTATTTAAACTGGAAGCGGGGTAGGAATTATCCCCAATATTGAGATAAATATCAGCTCCCCTGTAAAAATCACCCGCTTCATCAAAATGGCTGGCAAGGCTATCCTCAACCTGATGCAGGGAGTAATCAGGATTAATATTGATAAGTACACCTTCAGCTATCATCTCGGTAGTAAATGGTTTGGTCATTATATTTCATCACCTTCCTGCCGATTTAATTCCAGATAAACTTCCAGCAGGTCAGCAGCCAGCGGAACAGCATTGCGGCTGGTCTCTCCCTCCTGAATAAAGACAACCAAAGCTACTTCTGGGTCCTCCACAGGCGCATAGGCAACGAACCAGGCATGGTTAACACTTCCAGTTATTTGTGCAGTTCCGGTTTTACCCGCGACATCCACAGGAAAATCTTCAAACCCCTCGCTGCCTGTGCCATAATCCTCCATAACGGCATCGACCATCCCTGTTTCTATCGCGGCAAATGTCCTCTCATCATAAGGGAGTTCCCTCTGAATATGAGGATTAATATTTTTAAAATCCTCACCTCCAGGAATACCAACTTTGTCAACCAGGCGCGGGGCATATATTGTACCTCGATTGGCCACCGCTGCCGTCACCTGGAGCAACTGCACCGGTGTAGATATTATATCTCCCTGACCAATAGCCATATTGATTGAGTCACCGGGATACCAGCCTTCACCTCTATTATCTCTCTTCCACTCTCCGTCTGGCACCCGCCCCGTATTTTCCTGAGGAAGATCAATACCCGTCTTTTCCCCGAGCCCGAAATTTCTTGCTGTTTCAACCAGTCTGCTGCCCTGATATTCCTGATACAGATCATATCCAATTTCATAAAATACTATGTTGTTGGAGCGAGCTATAGCTCTGGTAAAATCAATTTCCCCCTCGCCATATTCAAGCCAGTTGGTAAAGGGGGTTTCCCAGCCGGGCAAATTAAACTCACCGGTTGCATCATAAAACTCGGTATCACCGCTGAGCCCGAGATGTTCGATACCGGCAACCCCGGTTATTAGCTTGAAAACCGATCCCGGGGGAACTGAAATCATAGTATTTCTGTCCAGCAGCGGTTTCTGAGAATTTGAAATGATTTCCTGATATTTGCCGGTGGAAAGATCATGAGAAAATATATTGGGGTTATAGTCCGGATAACTGGACATACCGAGAACATCTCCGCTGTTAACATCCATCAATATCAGGGAAGCTCCCTTAGGGGGGGAAAGCTCCTCATCATCCTCAGCTTCTTGCTCCATTTCATAAAATCTTTCCTGCAGCATTTCTTCCAGACTCATCTGAAGACCTTTTTCCAGATTAAGCTGGATATCAAGGCCCGGCTCTGGTTCTTCTTCCTGTAGCAAAGATTCCTTGTGGCCTCTATGATTTATCTCAATGATTTCCTGTCCCTTATCTCCACGAAGATATTCCTCATATTCTCTTTCCAACCCCGTAAGACCAATGATATCCCCGCCCTGATAATCACGACCCTCTCCTCCCAATCTCTGCAGATCTTCAAGGCCAATTTCTCCCACATATCCGAGCACATGGGAGGCAAAATCACCATAAACATAGTCCCTCATCGAGGACTCTCTTATAACGATACCGGGAAGTCTGTTGCTGCTTTCCTGGATCTCTATCATTGTTTCAGTCGATATATTCCTCTTTAAAACCACCCCTTCACCGGGCCTGCTGAGTCTCTGCCCCTCGCGAAAATTATCTTCCAGCCTGGATTTTTCTATATCTAAGATTTCCGCAAGCCTGGCAAAAAGCTCCTCTCTGCTCATTGCCCGCCCGAGTTCATTGGGCATAAAATAAATGTCAAAAGCCAGGCGATTGGAAACCAACACATCACCTTCTGCAGAATATATCCGGCCCCTTGGAGCTGAAACCGGCCTCACTGAAATGCGGTTGTTTTCTGCTTTCTGAAAATATTGTTCCCCCTGCAGAATCTGTATCTGAAAGGCTCTAAACAAAAGAACGGCGGCCATAACGAAGATTAAAATTCTGATAATTTTAATTCTCTTCTTCATAACTGCTCAATCCTCCATTTGAAAAAAAATGGAATATAAGAAGATACAGGAGGGTGCCAATCATCATTGTGTACAGAGCTGTGGGAAGAAAATTACCTGTAAGAGCAGATAAAATTTCAACTCTGAAAATTACATGCTCGGAAAGCAAAAATATCAACATCTCATGAGCAAAAGAAAAAATGAATATTACCCCGGCTATGACGGGGAGATTTTCCGGGAATACTTTATCAGTTGTCCTGCCTGCAAAAGCACCGACTATTGCGCGTGAAACTGTATATATGCCGAAAGCCCCTCCCAGAAGTACATCCTGAAGCATCCCTGCTATAAATCCCAGTAGACTGCCCCGGGCTGAATCAAGGAAAAACCCGGCGCTAAAGACAACAACGAGTATTAAGTCCGGTCCGTAATCTCCTGCAGGCAGCCGGGAAAAAAAACTAACCTGTAAAATTATCACCAGAGGCAGAAGTAAGATGTAAACAAGTAATTCCCGCATTTTTTTCCTCCTGGCCCACTTCCTAAAACCAGGGTCTTATCCTGGAAGCACTATACTTACCAGTTTTTCAAAATCAGGACTTCCTCCAAATTTCTAGAGCCGAAGTGAGCATCAATTTTAACCACCTGTGATAGTCCAAGCTTGCCAGCTTCTACTTTAACTACCTCGCCTATAGGTAAACCTGGAGGATAATTTTCGGAAACACCGGAGGTCATTATTTTATCTCCCACTTTAACATCGGCATCCCAGGGTATATTTTCCATCATAACATGACTGTCATCATCCGGAATACCCCTGATCAACCCCAGGGCACGTGATTCATCTCTAACAATCTGACCGCCCACGGCAAACTCGGGATCAGCCAGAGTTATTATTTGAGAGGAATTCATTCCCGGGGTCTCAACTCTGCCGATAAGATTGCCGTTGTAACCAATGACAGGCTGATTTTTTTCCAGATCCTGATTTTCACCTAAATTTATAATGGCTTTCCTCTGCCAGCTGGCGGGACTATAACCTACTACTCTCCCGGTAATAACTTCTGCATCACCGGATAAATAGTTTTGGTAATTGAGCAATTCTCTCAGGCGCTGATTCTGCCTTCTGACATCTTCCATCATCGCCAGACTGGCTGAAAGCTCAGAAACTCGCTCTCGCAGCTTCTCATTCTCTTCAATTAACTGATGGGAGCGAAAGAGTGCTAAGAAAAAATTTTCAAAAGTGGAAGAAATACTTTCTACTAGATTTAAAAAAGGAGCAATTAAATTATAGATGCCATTTTCCAGCCAGTTAAAGATATAAAGATCAATGCTTAAAACATTTATCCCCAGAAAAAGACCGATAATGAGTAAAAACACAGCAGCAATTTTTAAATGGTGCTTTTTAATTTTTTCCACAATACACTCCTCCTGGCTCTCTCCCATTCCCAAAAAGCCGGATAAACATTAACTCAGGGCAGAGAGTATGACAGATCCAAATTTCAGGAGATTTTTTTGGGAGTGATCAGGATATTCTGCAGAGATTCAATTTCTTCCAGTGCTTTACCTGTTCCTTTTACCACACAATCGAGGGGATCATCAGCTAAGTGCACTGGAATCTCAGTTTCTTCTGTTATAAGTCTATCCATACCGGAAAGCAGAGCACCGCCTCCTGTCAAAATTATTCCGAAGTCCATCACATCAGATGACAGTTCCGGCGGAGTCTGTTCCAGAGTTATCTTCACCGCTTCTAGTATGCTGGCTACCGGCTCCTTTATTGCCTGTCTTATCTCCTTGCCGGTAACTTCGATATTGCGCGGGAGACCGCTGACGAGATCTCGTCCCCGGATTTCTTTAATTTCAGAATCGTTTTCAGCACAGGCCGAACCTATCTCCTTTTTTAATTCTTCGGCTGTTCTCTCTCCTATCATGACATTATATCTCTTTTTTATGTGCTGTATTATAGCCTCATCCATCTCATCTCCTCCTATACGGATGGACCTGCTGCTGACGATTCCGCCAAGGCTGATGACTGCTACCTCAGTAGTCCCTCCCCCGACATCTATAATCATGTTCCCGGCAGGTTCATTAACCGGAAGTTCAGCGCCGATAGCGGCAGCCATGGGCTCCTCTATCAAAAATGCTTTTCTTGCTCCTGCCTGCTGAGCGGCATCGAGAACCGCTCTTTTTTCTACCTCAGTAACTCCCGAGGGAACACACACAATAATCCTGGGCCTGACCAGGCGAGTTCTTTTGTGAGCTCTGGTAATAAAATATCTCAACATGGATTGAGTCACGTCAAAGTCAGCAATCACTCCATTTTTCATGGGGCGAACTGCAACTATACTGCCGGGGGTCCGTCCTATCATTTCTTTTGCTTTATCTCCCACAGCAAGAACATCATTATTTTTAGTGCGCAGAGCCACTACTGATGGTTCTCTAATAATAATCCCTTTTCCCTTTATAAAAACAAGAGTATTGGCCGTTCCCAGGTCCACCCCCATATCTCTGGAAAAAGGTGCCCCCAGAAAATTAAATGCCATTTTCTTTATTCCACCTTTCTCTGCATATGTTTCTTATGTTAACTAATTTATCATCTCCTGCTGACGCAGGCTAATATAATCGTTTCCTCCAACGATAATGTGATCCAGCATAGGGATCCCCACTATATCTCCCGCCTCTACCATTTTTCCTGTGAGCTCAATATCTTCTTCGCTGGGCCTTACTTCCCCGCTGGGGTGATTGTGAGCCAAAATCACACTAAAAGCGCTCATTCTAATTGCGGCCTTAAAAACCTCGCGAGGATGTAAAATTGATCTTGTCAGGCTTCCGCGGCTTATCTCAGGTGCACTGATAAGCTGATGCTGAGAATTTAACAAAAGTGCCATACACACTTCCTGATCAAGTGAACCCAACTGAGGTATCAAAAAATCTGCCGCAGCCCCGGGGGTAGAAAAATTTTTCTCCCGGCGAATCTCCTCCATGCGAATCCTTTTGCCTAACTCCAGGGCAGCAAGTATTCTACCCGCTTTAGCTCTACCAATCCCCTGCACATCCATCAGATCTCCAGCATCGACCTGTAAAAATTGCGCCACACCTCCCAATCTGCATATCAGGTCCTGCCCCAGCTCCAGTGCCGTTCTTCCTTTGCTGCCGCTACCCAATAGAAGTGCGAGGATTTCAGAATTGGATAGCGATTTACTTCCCTTCTCCAGCAATTTTTCTCTTGGTCTTTCCCCCGCAGGCAGTTCTTTGATTGTATAGGAATATTGTTTTGTCAATTTATCTCCTCTCCGGGAACACTATTTTGGGGCCATGGACCCAATCCGGGTTCAGAAAAAATTTCGAGTATCACTTCGCCTTATAGTTTCCAACAATAAAGTAAATGAGCTATGGCTTTCCAGCAAACATAGCATCTTTTTAGAGCAGCTCAGCCCCCACCTCTAACAGTGTATCTTCAAGGACGTGAAGAGGAAGACCCACAACTGTAAAATATGACCCTTCAATTTTTTTTACAAGCAAACCTCCCAGTCCCTGAATAGCATAGGCACCGGCCTTCCCCATTGGTTCGCCTGAATTCAAATAACCCTCCAGTTCACCATCAGTAAATTTCCTCATTTCCACGTGAGTGGTGTCCGCCTGCAAAAACTTTTCATCCTGCCTGTATATAACGCAAAGTCCCGTAATTACTCGATGATGGCTCCCTCTCAAAGTTTCAAGCATATCCCGGGCATCGGATCTGGAAGCCGGTTTTTCCAGGATATTATCATCGCAGGCTACAACTGTATCAGCTGCTATTATAATGCTGGATGGATACTCTTTGCTGACCTGAACAGCTTTTTTCTCTGCCAGAATCAGGGTTAAATCTACGGGATCCTCACAGTTAAACCTGTTCTCATCAACTGAACTGGGGTGCACTGTAAAATTTATGTCGAGCTTCTCCAAAATATCTTTGCGCCGCGGTGATGCTGATGCCAGAACAATATCTACATTTTGACTCATAGGTTCCCTCCTGCCACACTACCAGATAAATAATCCTGAGTAAAATCCACCGTAAGTCCTATTACCAGACCGGCCGGCAGCGCCAGAATAGCCAGATAGGGCAGATAATAAACCAGACCAAAATTGCTAATTATAAACATAGCTGTAAATATTTGGCCCACATTGTGAAAAAGAGCTCCCGCGATGCTCACTCCAATCAAACTAAAATAACCCAGGCCAAGCAGATAAACCGCAGCCATCATCAAAAAACCAAGCAATCCTCCACTCAAGCTCATAAAAAAACCGAAGGA
>CAZVZM010000054.1:6847-14047 GCA_964630835.1 uncultured Halanaerobiaceae bacterium | reverse complement strand
CCTGGCTTAAGCCCTTCAACCCGCTCACGGGCCAGCAGATACTTTTCTAAATTAGCCAGAAAGAGATCGAGGGAGCGATCGTAGTAATCGGGCATGCTTCCCGCTACATGGGGAGTGAGTATTACATTTTCCAGATCATAGAAAGGAGAATCCTCCGGCAGCGGCTCCTCCTGAAATACATCGAGACCCGCCCCGGCTATCTCATCCTCCTCCAGGGCCGAGAGCAGATCATCTTCATCCACTATCTCACCCCGCCCAACATTAATAAAGAAGGATGATTGTGGCATGGCGGAAAAGATTTCCCCGTCGATAATTTCCTCTGTCTCGGAAGTGTATGGCAGCACAGCAACCACATAGTCCGCCTCTCTCACGGCTTCCTTCATTTTTGCAGGCGGATAGAGTATGTCTGCATTTTCCAGCTCCACATCCGCATCTCGCTTAACCCCCGTAACTTCCATGTCAAAGGCCTTTGCCCGGACGGCAATCTCCCGGCCGATAGCACCCATACCCAGGATTGTAAGTTTTTTGCCTGCAATATAATCCATCTCCAGCCTCTCCCACTCGCCCTCGTGCTGCTGATCGCGAAATAGATGAAAGCGGTGAGAAAGATTGAGCATAAAGCCTAAAACGTGCTCGGACATGATCTCACCGTGCAGTCCGCTGGCATTTGTGACCACCACATTGTTTTCCCTGAGAAGATCCGCGTGTTCGTGATTGATAAGCTTATCAACACCGGCGGTAAGTATCTGTATCCAGCGCATATCGGGGGATTTACCCAGCTCTTTTACTGCAAAGTCTCCGGGAAAACCCACAGCTATTTCCACATCTTCTGAGGCAGCCCGCTGATCTTCCGTCTCTTCAGCCTGAATGACCTTCGCCCTGTAGTTATTGTCCAGATTTTTAAATTTTTTAATCTCATCCCGGATCCGTTCATTATATTTTTCCTTCCATTCGCGGGTTACAAGAATTTTCACAGTCTCTTCGGTCATAAAATTTCCGCCTCCCTGTATATAAGAGATAAAATAAGATTTGGACCTTCTCCATAATCATTGGAGAGATTTACAACATATCCCTTTAAAGCAATAGTTATTCCCGGAAAATTTTCATTGTGAGCGGAACCTCTTGACTTCCACCAGCAACTGATGAGGAGAAGAACCTAAGATTTGAGGGTATAAAAAGTTCAGGGAATTTAGGGGAAGAAATATGATACCGAGATTGAAACTTCCTCACCGCTGACGCGCGGCAGCAGTGCCACATCCATATCTTTTTTTTCAGGATTCATCTTTAGAGTTAGCCTGCCCATACCATGCCCCACCGCCGATCCCAAAAGCACATCAGTAGCCCAGTGAGCATCTTCATATATTCGTGATAGAGCCACGGCTCCGGCCAGAGCGTAAATTCCCTTTTTTAAGCGGGGATATCTTCCACCTATAACGGTGGCCACAGCCCAGGAACCGGAGGCATGGCCGGAAAAAAAGGAGTTCCCACCACCTATCCCCTTTATATTGAGATGATCATCCGGGCTGCTGCGCGGACGGACCCTCCCGACAATGTCTCTGGAAGTTTCAGTAATGCCAGAGGTGAGAAGCAATGCCTGCATGGACAGCATCACAGAGTTTTGCATGTATTCATCATCCAGAAGCAGGGATGTGCCCATTGATACAGCAAATCCCGGCAAAACCACATCCGGGGAACCGACCCAATATAGAAAGCGGGAAAGCCAGTTATCTCCGCGATAGATATTTTCCTGCGTAAAGTCTCTGATCCTCTGATCCAGAGCCAGAGTACCCAGCCAGATCCCGGCAAATGCAGCATTTCTTTTAAGGGTCTCTCTCTCCCGGGTGAAAATTTCGCCGGCTGCATTACGGGGAATGCGAAGAAAATTTAGACCATACTCCCTGAGGGAGAGGCGCTGAACTTCCGTTCTCCGTCCGTCCTCATCATTTATTTCAGGGGGCATCTTCTCCTCTGAGCCTTCCCGACTTCCCTGTTTTTCATCGATTTCAGCAGCAAAAGTATACTCCCCAAATCCCTCATCAGAGGCAAAATCTGAGGGAATGAGAGCTTCCATAATAAAAATGTGAGCTGTCAGAAGCATCACAAGCAGAAAAATTGCTGAAATTAATGCACTCAAGCAGATAATCCTGCTGATTGAGGAAGAAGTTTTCAGCCGCGGAAAAACCAAAGATTTTGTAAAAAAATTTTTAGGCATTTGTCTCATATCCTCCCGGATTATCGCTGTGCATCCTGCCAGGCAAACAGAATGAAACCCCCTTTAAAAACCTCCGACACAAAACCTGAATAATAATGAAATCAAGCTGTAGCCTACCAGCTAAGGCTGATACCCAGGCTATTGAAATCGATTACCTTAATTTCAAGACTGGATGTTAGTTCATAGCTCAGGCGCAGAGAGAGATTCTCGGCTCCCAGCGAACTTATTATGCTGGCGGTGAGCCTGCGAAATCTAAGCTCGTAGCGCAAAAGCGGACGAAGGCTACCCTCACCGGCGCCCAAATTTCTCTCATATTCAGCCCCCAGCCAGAGGCGATGCAGATAGGAGCTGTAAACATCAAATAGCCCCTGTCCCTGCAGCCGGCGGGATGCTTCCCAATTTTCATCTTCCCTATTTTCCTCAGAATCGCCGGCTCCATTTCCTCCATCATCTTTTTCTTTTCCTGCATTTTTTCTGAAATCAGTTTCAAGGCCTAATCTGGTCCGGTAGGCAGGCGAGAAGGAGAAATGACCGGCCAGGCCATCCAGTCCCGCCCATAATTTAATCTCATGACTTTCGCGGTCGGGAGCGCCCTCCTCAAAATTTACATCCACCCATTCCGAAAAGAGTGCCGGCAGCCAGAATTTATCCTTCTCGTAAAGAGTATCCACCAGCTTTCCCCTGGCCAGCAGAGGCACTACCATATCCTGCGCTGCAAAGCTTAAATGCGCCCCCTCTTCCACATGTCCTTCAGTAATAATTTCGGGGGGATTGATAACTGTCACTATTTCCCCGGAGTCTGGATTTGATACATAAGAATAAACCGCTGGCGGCACCGCCGGGTAATCCCTATCCATGGTCAGTTCAAGCCATTCTCTCTCATTTAAATACTCGCCCTCGTAGCCAGCTTCGTAATATCCGAACTCATCCCTGCCCTCATATGTATAACTAATCCCTTCTTCAGCTTCCTTAAACTCAAAGCGGCTGTCACTGCTTACCCCAATTACACTATCCGGTTCAGGTCGGTAAAAGGCAAAATCTAGAGGTGTATACCGCACAATTTCTTCGCACAACTCTTCAACCATTTCCTGCTTCTCAGATTTTATGATGCCATTTTCAAGCAGGTCACTGCCGGGACGCAGATATATATTTGGATAGCTGAAAACCTTTAATTTATCCTCAAGCGCTTCCTCAACCGCCCCCCGACCATCGACCCCCTCTCCGAAGGTCATCCCGTGATCTGAATAAACGATGATATTGATACCTTTCGGCAACCTGTCAACCAGGCGTCCAAAACTCCGATCAAAGCGTTCTAACTCATGCAGCTGAGCCTCCCTTCCAAATCTGTGGCCATAGTAGTCGGTGCTGAACCAGTAAAATTCAAGCACGGAATAGTCCTCAACGAGGCCGGCCAGATTAACCAGCGACCAGTCTGCAAAATATTTTACCGCCGGTCTGCTGTGGAGGTAATTTTCCCGGGCGCGGCGGCTAATAGAGGTGATGGTCTCCAGATCTATTTCCACCTTATGATAGGGGCGCTTTTCCTCGCGGCTGTAACCGTCCCAGTCCACAACTTCACCCTCATCGGCCTCTTTGCCCCTGCGCAGACGGTTTATCACCACCGGAGAGGAGGGAGGAAAATAGGTCAGGGCCTGATTTCTCATTTCGTCTTTATAAAAGAAGGATTTCAGATTGGGCAGATTTCCCTCTTCCATCTGCTCCCACATAATCTCAGCATTAATACCGTCGAGATGGATCAAAATCAACGTGTCTTCACCTGACTCACCTTTCGCTATCTCCTCTGCCCTCGCCTGTTCCATTGAGCCAAACAATCCAGTAATAGTAAGGAGGAGAAATATCAGAGTAAAACCTAAAAAAGCCAGAAAATCTGAGGAGAATAAAAGATTTCTCCTGCTGCCCGGATCAATGTCAGTTTTTCCGCCTCCTGCCATCTGTTCTTTCAGTTCAGCCAGTTCTGCCCGCAAAACCTCTATCACCTCTGTATTTGACATGATATGCACTGCAGATTAAAAGCCCAGCCCTATCTCTACACGTGCCATCTTAATATCGTTTTGGGGAGCCCAGCCCAATCCCAGATCGGCCTCGAAAATGGTAAGATTTAGACCCAGGCCTCCGGTGAAAACGCGGTATTCATTTTTATCGCCGGAAAAACCGTCCCGATAGGTGCCCGCCCGCACCTTTAAAACCTCCGTCATCAGCTCGTTTTCCAGCCCGGCATATATTTTCGCATCAGTATCCCCTTCTGTCAGCAGAGGAACATTATCCACATCCAGAAGAACCTCTGTATTAAGCGCGGGCAACCTCGCATTAAAACCAATCCGCCCCCGCCTGGAAGGTGAAATTTCATCGCTGCTATCATCTTCCGTCCCGTCTTCAATTGGATCCCAGGATCCCTCACCATCATCTGTATCCTCATTTTCAGTCTCATTATCAGCTCTTTCGTATCTGAAAAACTTATTGCTGCTCTCTAACTCCACATCCCGGGCAAGGATATTCTCCACCAGTGCTCCCATATGTATATTGGGAGTGAGCTGTATGAGCAGCCCTCCATCCAGAGCAAAACCTGCCCCCGACCTTTCATAAATTACTTTTTCTGCTTCCTCATCCGATGGATCCTGGATGCGGCAGGATTCCATTTCCATAGTGGTGTATCTTATGTTCAACCCGTAGAGGGCCGTGCCCACCTCAGCCGGAACGCTGATTATTCTATCACCCAATCCAAATCGCAAATTTCTCATCTGATTATAAGCAAGTTCATATTTATCAGCTTCTCCGCCGGGAGCTTCTGTCCTCCCGTGCACAAACTCTATGATTTCAGCACCAGCTGCGGTGGTGCCCAGCGAAAGCACAGCGCTGCCATCGAGAGCTGAATCCACATCATCGGGAAGAGCTTCTGTCATTTTTTTCGGAGGTTTTTCATCATGAAAAATTTCCCCCATCTCCAGATCATCTCTTACCTCAAAAAGATTGCGAGCCTTTGCTCCAGCCCAGGCCTTTATATTTACATCCGATCGCCAGGCCAGTCCGGCAGGATTATAAATGAGCGCCGCAGAATCATCGGCCAGACCCGTAAAGGCGCCGCCCATTCCGAGAACTCTGGCTGACATGGATCTTCCTCCCACAGGCCAGCTTTCCATATTGAAATCCCGCCCCTTCGCCCTGGCCTGCCGGGCGGGAGAGAAAAGAAAAATCGAACAGGCTATCAACCCCATCAGCAGAAAACAGAAAGCAAATTTTTTCATGCCCTCATCAGCCCCTCTCCGCAGCAAATTGGAAAACGAAAAACCGGTGAGCCAAAATTGCTCATTTCTCATCCCGGGCCGAGAAAAATAAAAACAAACAGGATAAGCGTAGAATTAATTTTGAATTGATCAGATCAAAAAAATCTATAGCTGCTGTAAAATTATTTAAAAATATGGTTCTATTAACCTGCCTCCAACTGCCCGATAGCAGTCTATCATTCCCCCTCCAAAATGAAGTTCATTATCCATCTCCCGGGCGGAGTCCTCAATAAGGAGCTGGATATTTTCCGCAGAAATTTCCGGATTAAAAGAGCGGATCAACCCTGCCTTTCCTGCCACATGCGGGGCGGCCATGGATGTGCCAGAAAGAAAGCCAAAATGCTTATTGACCCTGGCGTCTTCATTATTTTGTGCAACAGTTTCCGAAAATGTGCTCAAAATTTCGCTGCCGGGAGCCGTGACATCTATCTCTGTACCGAAGTTTGAGTATCCTGCCAGCTTTTTTTTATCATTCACGGCGGAAACAGCCACCACCCGGGAAAAAGCGGCGGGATAGAGCACATTTTCCTCATCCTTATTTCCAGCAGCCGCAACCTGGATAATGTCATGCTCATTGACTTTTCTCACTATATTTTCCAGAGTTTCCGGGCGGTTTTCCAATCCCAGGGACATATTTATAATATCAATTTCCTCGATCAGGCTGTAAACGAGCGCCTCCACCACACCATCGATACTCCCCCAACCTGAAGCGTCCAGCACCCGCAGGGGGATCAGGGCTGCCTCCTGCATAACACCGCTTAGCTCGCTCTGGCTGGCAATAATACCTGCAACGTGAGTTCCATGTCCATTTTCATCCATAATATCATCGATATTTATTACGTCATTTTCTCTGACAAAGTTTCTCCCCCCATCCCGATCGACATAATCCTCAATATAGGGGTTATTGTAGTCAATTCCGGTGTCAATAATTCCTATGCTGAGGTCCTCGGAACCGGATTCATGCTCCCAGGCTGCAGGCGCCTTGATCATCTCGAGATTCCAGGGCTCTTGCTCCTCAAACTCAGCTGCTTCTACTCCGGCAATCTCAACCCGGTAATTGGGCTCGATATAATTTACCTCAATCCCTTCAGACTCCAGCATTTCAATCATTTTCTCTCTCGCTTCATCTCTGTCTGCAAACTTTTCCGAAGGATAGCGAACCAGATTTAAATAACCGGAGCCCGCAGCTAAATCCACTATTTCAGAATTTATGGAGGTAGAAGCTGTGAATGACTCAGATGACTCTCCCAGGGCTTCCCTGAAGAGTGATCTCATTTCAAATTCACTATCTGCAAAAACATCCTGATGTTTTTTTAGCTCAGTCGCCATCTTTTCCCCGGCCTCGCCCGCTGACAGCGAGTTTAGATCGGAGGCCGCCTGCAAAGATATTATAAATTCACCCGGAACGACCTCCTCCCGCGGGGACTTTTCTTCAGTCTCAACCACAACACCTGTATCTTCTGCCAGCTCTTCCGTGCTTTTGGAATCCTGAGAAAAAGAGCCTGGCTCTTTTATTTCACAGCCGTTCAATAACAAAGCTGAAGAAAGAACCAGTAAAAATACCGTCACATATGCAAATACTCTTTTCAAGTCTCTGCTCCTGAATTTCATTTTATCACCTTTTATCTCCCGGCTTTCTTTTTATAAAACTGAGCCTCAATAAATATCAAAACCCAGAGATATACC
>CAZVZM010000054.1:0-6747 GCA_964630835.1 uncultured Halanaerobiaceae bacterium | reverse complement strand
GGCTTTCTTTTTATAAAACTGAGCCTCAATAAATATCAAAACCCAGAGATATACCTATGCGGTTAATATCAATTCGTTCAGTGACTTCAAGAAGCTCATCCTTGAGATAGCTGGCATGATAACCATAAAAGACCTCCAGATCCAGGTCCTCAACATTTAAACCGGCCCCAAATGTAAAAGAAGGCCCCGCCCGAGCCTGCAACTCCTGCTCAGACTGGGAGGACGGAAGGACAATCACGCCCATGCCCCCGCGCATTCTGGCAAAGAAATTTGAAAAATTGTATTGAAAAAGACCGTTAAAATTAACAAAATGGAAAGAGTCCCCTGTTCCTTCCCGGGAACGCCGCAGGGGAAGGATTTCCAGGCCTCCCCCCAGGTATATACCTTCCGGGCTTTCTGAGGCTTCCTCCCGGGAATGTTTGAAGCCCGTACCGGGAAGTTTGCCCCTAAAATCCAGCCCCAGAAAAACCCCGGGATGCAGGTCAGCCTGAAAACTTTCATCCCACATTTCTGCTTCCATACTCAAACCTCCGGAATCCCCTCCCAGCCTCAGCAGCCATCCTTCCGCTCTGAGGGAGCTAGAAGAAGCCCGGGAAAAGATCAAGAAAAATAGGATAATGAATAAGAGAAAAACAGCCGATCTGAACCTGATTGAATTTATTGCGGAGCTTTTAGAAGAAAATATATTCACTGAGGCAGACCACCCGGCGAAACAAAATAATATTGATATATATTTGTTCCTCTAATACTGTTTTTCAATGGACTCACCTTATATACCTGCATCTCATATTTTCTTCTGCAAAAAAATATCCCCGGCTAAAATCCGGGGCGAGATGATATTGAAAGAAAATCCAAAGATTGAACTGAGAAAAGTCATTTTACTGAATATCTGATTATCAAGATGCATGATGCGCCAAAGATCTCATTTTAAAATTTGGTGATTTGGGGATATCGACTTTTGACAGCAGATTATTATTTTTGCAGCAGGTCCTCCAGATAGGCCCTGAAATCCTCGCTTATATCATCCCGTTCCAGGGCAATTTCGACAGTTGCCTCCAGAAAACCCTGTTTATTGCCCACATCGTAGCGGCGGGCCTCAAAATTATAGGCCTCCACCGGCTGACGCTGAGCCAGAGTTTTTATGGCATCTGTCAGCTGTATCTCTCCTCCCCGTCCCGGAGGAGTGTCCTCGATGATAGGAAATATTTCCGGGGGTAAAACGTAGCGGCCAAGCACCGCCAGGGTTGAAGGAGCATTTTCAGGCTCCGGTTTTTCGACCAGATCTGTCACTCTGGCCCGGCGGCCGGAGCGTTCGCTGCATTCAACGGAACCGTAGAGATTAATTTTGCTGCGCGGCACCTCCTGGCATCCTATGACGGGACATTCAGTACCCCTGGCGTGCTCTATCAGCTGCCCGATTACGGGCTTCTGGCTACGCATGATATCATCGCCCAAAAGGACGGCAAAATAATCATCGCCGGCAAAGGTTTCCGCACAGGCCACAGCGTGTCCCAGTCCCTTCTGTTCTTTCTGGCGCACGGAGTGAACGGTGATCAGATTGGAGATTTTCTTTACCCGCTCCAGCAGATCATCTTTACCCTTTTCGGCCAGCACTCTCTCCAGCTCGGGGTCTAAATCAAAGTGATTTTCGATCTCCTCTTTGCCCCTGCTGGTCACAAGGAGAATCTCTTCGATGCCTGCTCTTACAGCTTCCTCAACTACATACTGAATTGTTGGCTTATCAACAACAGGTATCATCTCTTTAGGTATTGATTTGGAGGCGGGAAGAAAACGAGTTCCATAACCTGCAGCCGGTATAACTGCTTTTTTGACTTCCATATTATCCTCCTTCGTTTTATCGTATGCCATAGGACAATAGTGAGTCAAATAAGAGACAAAACTTTTCGGTTCTATCCAGGGGGGCTGGGGGGCTGCTGGACACCAGCCTAACGTTTCCATTAATATTGCCTTCTACTTCTCCAACAGTATAGGCCAGACCCGATTATGGTTATTTCGAGGCTCAATATCTTCAACAATACGCTTGCCGCCTGCCATATGATATGAGCTTGTCCTGGCGCACTGGAGAGGAACCGAAAAAGGTGACTGTAAGCGAGCGTTTACTAAAGCTCATTCATGAACCTGGCTCAACTCAGGATTTCCCGCACAAGCTCCATTGTTTCCTCGCGGACTTCGACCAGCCTGTTTTCTGCTCCAACGGAGGTATTGGCGCAGACAGCAAAGTAAAGCTTAAGCTTGGGCTCAGTGCCCGAGGGCCTTATGGTGATCAGGGAGTCATCCTGCAGACGAAATTGAAGGACATTGGACTCCGGAAGATCGATCTCTTCATTTTTATCCTCAGAGCAGTGAATTGTTTCTCCTTTGAGATAGTCATGAACTCTGACCACAGCGCTGCGGGCAATCTTATCGGGATACTGCTCTCGCAGGTGCTCAAGGGCTGCTGCTATCTTCTCTTCGCCCTCTTTGCCCTCCATCCAGATTGACTGAACTTCCTCTCTGTAGTAACCATATTTCTGTCTTAAGTCATCCAGCCGGGTAAGCAGATCCACTCCCTCTTCCTCCTGATAGTAAAGGGTGAGCATGGCTGTAAGCCCGGCGGCTATTACAGCGTCTTTATCGCGGGCATACTTACCGGTCAGATAGCCGTAGCTTTCCTCAAATCCTAGAATAAACTCCCGCTCATCCTGTTCAAACTCGGTCATTTTTTCACCAATATATTTAAAACCGGTCAGGGTGTTCATAACCTCACAGCCGTAGTCGGCGGCCATGGATTCTACCATCTCGGTAGTTACAATAGTCTTAATGATTACACCATTTTCAGGTAAGTTATCCATCTCTTCGCGGCGTCTGAGAAGATAATCCGTCATAAGCACTCCCAGTTCATTTCCGGTCAGGAGACGATACCCTCCTTCCTCACCGGAAGGAACCATAACTCCCAGGCGGTCGCAGTCAGGATCAGTGGCCATGATGAGATCCGGCTTTGAACCCTCGGCCACATCCAGAGCCAGAGTAAAGGCCTGTTCCTCCTCTGGGTTGGGCTGTTTAACTGTGGAAAATTGCGGATCGGGTTTTGTCTGCCGCTGAACAACAAGAAGCTCCTTAAAGCCCAGTTCGCCCAGTAGATCCTGCACCGGACGGCTGCCGGTACCGTGGAGAGGGGTGTAAACTATGCTCACCTCATCGCCCTTTTCCTTTGATAAGATCACATCGGGGAGAACATCCATCACTGTTTTAATATAATCATCCTCGATGTCATCGCCGATCTCCTCCAGCAGCCCCGCTTCCCTGGCCTCATCCCATTCTACCTGCTTAACAAGGGAGAAATCATCTATCTCATCTATTTCGGCCATCACGCGACGGGCCTTCTCGGGAACGAGCTGGCCGCCGCTGGCGCCATATACCTTATATCCATTGTATTCGGGGGGGTTGTGGCTTGCAGTTATGACGATACCTGCTCCAGTGCCCAGCCTGCGCACGGCGAAAGATAGCTCGGGTGTGGGGGTGATGCGCGAAAATAAATACGCCTTGATGCCGTTGGCAGCAAGCACAAGAGCTGCTTCCTCCGCAAATTCGCGGGAGCGATAACGGGAGTCATAAGCTATAACGCAGCTTTTCTTTTCATCGGCATCATCAAAATAGTTGAGCAGATAATTTGCCAGGCCCTGAGTGGCCCGCCGCACCATGTATTTATTCATGCGGTTGGTGCCGGCCCCTATTTTGCCGCGCATACCTCCGGTGCCAAACTCCAGGTCCCTGTAAAAGCGATCCTCTATTTCCTCTTCATCATCTTCAATGCTTTTCAGTTCCTCTTTGGTTTCCTCATCGATATGATCGCTCAATAGCCAATCGCGATAACGGGACTTATAGCTCAAGGTTGAAACCTCCTTTTGCCTGCCAGATTCTCTCGATCAAATCTCCTAAAAATCCAGCACTGGTTCAGCCACCCTATCTCGCTCATACCAGCTCATTTTATCGCCTGCCAGGCAATGTGTTTTGAAACATAATTGAAATACAGCACAGAAAATCACAGCTTTAAAAATTATTATAACACAAACGGAACGGATTGTCAGTTAATTTGCCAATATATGGTGAAAACCCCCAAAAACGGGGGTCATGGAAAAGACTTGATTTTCGCTTCTTCCTGCGTTTATTAAAAAGAGATAAGCAGCTATAACTCTTAAACACATATGGCACTTAATGAGATGGAGTGAAGGAGGACACCGCCTCCACAATTTTATCCAGATCCTCATCATCGACACCGGGATGGACGGGCAGAGATAGAACCTCTTTGCAGGCTTTTTCCGTGTTTTTTAGCTCAATATCCCCGTAACCTTTTTTCTCATAAAGAGGCTGAGCATATACCGGAGTGGGATAGTAAACGCCGGAACCCACATCCTGCTCCTGCAGATGCTGGCTTAAATCCCCGCGCTGACCGTCGGGAACACGCACAGTGTATTGATGATAAACGTGATAAAAATCCTTCTCCACCTGCGGCACATCAAGCCAGTCCAGCTCTCCGAGTTTGTGATTTAGATAAAGGGCATTTTTCCGGCGGCACTGGTTATACTCGGGCAGCTTCTCAAGCTGTTTTCTGCCAATGGCGGCTGCGATATCGCTCATGCGATAGTTGTATCCTAAGATATCGTGCCGATAATGATCAACCCGGCCGTGATTTATAAGCTTTTCCGCCCGCTCTTTAATATCATCATCGGAGGTTATGATCATTCCTCCCTCACCGGTGGTCATGTTTTTTGTGGGATAAAAACTGAAAATTCCCACATCGCCATAACAGCCCGCTTTCTCATTATTCAGAGCTGCACCGTGAGCCTGAGCTGCATCCTCTATCACCACCAGATCGTGCTCTCTGGCAATATCCATAATTTCCCGCATCGGAGACATGAGTCCGAAGAGATGGACCGCCATAATACCATCTATATCGGGATCGGCCTCCAGCTTCTCAGCTATCTTTTCCGGATCAATATTGAAAGTTTCGGGATCTATATCCACAAACACAGGCTCGATATCATTGTAGAGCAGGGCGTTTGAGCTGGCAATAAAGGTAAAAGGAGTTGTAATCACTCTGTCTCCAGGCTTAAGTTCGCTGGCTTTGACTGCAGCATCCAGGGCGCAGGTTCCATTGGCTGCCGCCACTGCATGCCGGCATCCCACAAAATCTGCAAATTCGCTCTGAAAGTTTTTCACCTGCTCTCCTGCAGCCAGCATACCGCTCTCCATCACCTTCAGGACCTGGCTTTTTTCCGCCTCTCCCAGCTCCGGGCTGGCAATATGTATCATCCAATCATCCTTTCTATACTGAGCGCTGTTCGACAGGCTCAACTACACTGTAGGCTTTTTCCTGCACCATTTTACTCAATCTTAACGCCTCGAGGCCATCACTGCCATTGATCAGGGGGCGGGTGCCATTTTCAATGGAGTGCACAAAGTGTTTGAGCTGGGATTTTAAAGGTTCCTCCTCACTTCCATAGGTCTCCTCCAGTTCATTTTCCCGCTGATATCCGCTCTTATCCGATCGCACTCCTCCGCGACGGGTGACTTTGATCCGCCTCTGTAGATAATCCAGCTCAATATAGGTTTTGCGCGTGGTTATGGCCATGCTGCGTACCTTTTTATTTGTAGCTCTGCTGGCTGTAAGGGTTGCTATTACATCATCATTCATGCGCATTATGGCCACAGCGTGATCAATATATTTGTCTGAGGCTACCCTCCTGCCGGTTGCTGATATGTCCGAAATTCCTCCCGGCACAAGTGAGCTGACTATGTCCATATCATGTATCATAAGATCCTGTATAACATCGGTATCATCTATGCGGGGATCATATGGGCCCAGGCGCTGAACGTCGACCGCCAGAATGTCTTTGTCCTCAAGTATTCCCGGCAGGGCCTGCACAGCAGGATTGAAGCGCTCAATGTGGCCCACCTGCACAATCAACCCCCTGCGATTGGCCACTTCCAGCAATTTTTTTGCATCCTCGACGGAGCTGGTTATGGGCTTTTCCACAAGAATATGTAAATCTCGTTTTAGAGCCTTTCTGGCGATACTGTAATGGGTGCTTGTCGGGGTGGCAATATTGACCGCATCCACCTCAGAAAATAGCTCCTCTGCGGAGGAAAAAGCCTTTACTCCATAGCTGCTGGCAATGTTTTTATTTTTTTCTGTATCGATATCGTAAATACCCACCAGGCTGCAGACGTGTTTTAAAGCTGTATAGGCCCGCACATGATTTTTCCCCATGCTCCCGACGCCGATAACTCCCACCTTCAAATTCTTATCTTCTCTGTTTTTTGACATTTATGCAAACCTCCCAAAAGCTAGCCACAGATTCCGCGATTGCTGTTTTTAATAAACTCAATTAATTCTTCGATTTTCGGACCGGACATCTCCGCTGTCATCTTTTCCACCGCCTGCGAGGTATTTAACCCCTCTGAAGAAAGCAGTCTGCAGGCCCGGACAATTTGAGCAAAGTTTTCAATTTCCCGAACCTCATGATTTTTTAGCTCCTCCTCCGGCACCGGATCCAGAATCTCCGCCGGATGTCCTCCCACTTTAAAAAATGGAGGAACATCTTTGGTAACCTTGGTATGAGCTTCCACCCGCGCCAGCCTCCCCATCCTGACGAATTGATGTATGCCGGAAAGGGTCCCAATCCTGCAGCCGCTGTCGATTTCCACATGTCCGCTGAGCTGAACATACTCATCCAGCGCATTATC
>CAZVZM010000053.1:0-14286 GCA_964630835.1 uncultured Halanaerobiaceae bacterium | reverse complement strand
TTAAAACTGCCACATTTGCGATGGGCTGATTTTGGGGCCCGGACGCTTCCTTTGGCAGTATGCCAGGGGTTGTGAGAACCCGGGTCGGTTATGCCGGAGGCATAATCGATAGCCCCACCTATCAAAATATCGGTGAGCATGCCGAGACCATTCAAATTGATTATGATGCTGATGTCATAAGTTACAGAGAATTAGTCGATAAGTTCTGGGATGATCACAATCCATTTCAGCAGCCCTTTTCCAACCAGTATCGCTCAATATTGTTTTATCATAATCAGGAGCAATACAGCATTGCTCAGCAGATGAAATCTGAGATTGAACAGGAAGAAGGCCGGGAAATAAAAACTGAGTTTAAAGAATTTAACGAACTTCATCTTGCTGAATTTTATCATCAAAAATACTATTTGCAGCAGAGATCTGATTATAAAAATCACTATTTGAAGGAGATGAACCGGGAAAAATTTATTAATTCTACCGCTGTTGCCCGGGTCAATGGCTATCTTGCGGGGGAGGGTGACAGAGAGCAACTGAAGAAGGAGGCTGGAAGTCTCGGTTTAAATGACGAGCTGAAGAATGATCTTATGGAAAAATATGAGCTCTCTCCTGCTGACGTAGAGATAAGCTGTGATACCACCTGTGGTGGGGTGAGTGTAGAGGAAGTTGAGATTTCGCAGGGAATTGAGAATAGAGAGGATGAATTAAGAAAACATTTGACAGAGAGGCAGTATAAGGTTACACAGATGGATGCTACTGAACCTCCCTTTGATAATGAATATTACGATCATGATGAACCGGGAATATATGTGGATATAGTTTCCGGGGAACCTCTGTTTAGTTCGCAGGATAAGTTCAAATCAGGATCCGGTTGGCCCAGTTTTACCAGGCCACTGGTCGAAGAAAATATAGTTGAGCTGGAGGATCGCAGCCTATTTATGACCAGGACAGAAGTTCGTAGCAGAGAGGCTGATTCTCATCTTGGGCATGTATTTGCCGATGGGCCTGAACCTACCGGCCTGCGTTACTGCATAAATTCCGCTGCCCTAAAATTTATACCGGCTGATGAACTTCGAGAGAAAGGTTATGAGGAATTTGCCTGCGAATTTGAACAGGCTCAAAATCCAGCAGATTGAGAAAAAACTTAGGGATCTTTTCCACAATCGCTGGTGAAATTTACGACATATGCCTGTAAAGCGATTGCTGCTCACCGGAAAAATTTCATTGTGAGCGGAGCCTCATAGCTTCCATGAATGAGTTCTATAAAAGTGGGAAAATGTCCTAATTGTAAGTGTTCTTAAACAAAATGCAACAACGGATATGGAGAAGAACCAGATTGAGTAATTTTTAAAATATGGTATTTCTATGCTTAAATTGGCCTAAAAAAAGCTGAGGCGAAGTGAAATTTTGTTTTGTCGGGCCTCATGCTTTTAATAAAGAGAATGAACCCTCCTCCCGGGAATAGAGGAGGGGGATTTTTTTGCTCGCCCTGGAAAAAGCCGGATAATATCAATGAAAATTAACATCCGGGCGTCTTTACAACGCTGTCTGAGGGGGTAAAAGCTAAATTACTGAAGCTAATTTGCAGGAAATGCAACCATGATATACAATATTATTAAATACATAACGATAAATTATATACATTTCCTTGTTATATTTTTTGGCCGAAAGACTTAAGCGGAAGAAAATTTCATTGTGAACTAAGCTCAAAATCTTCCAGCATAATATGATAGGCAGAATAATATTATAGGCTAATTTTGACAAACATATTTAATAACTATCCGCAGGAAGAATCTATTTTTAACCAGTTTGTTTTAGAGGAAGTGGCATATATGTGTGAGAGGACATCAATTTTGAAACATATTTTTATCATTTTGATTTATATGATTTTTTCTGCAGCCATTATTCTTTCCGCCTCTTTTTCACTGGTCGCTGAAGAGATTGAACTTTTGAGATTTTCTCATCGGGATGATCATATTCTGGCAATTATCAGCCTCAATGGCGACCTGGAATTTGTTAGAACCGGTGAAAAAGCAGCAGATTATAAACTTGTGAAAGCTGATGGCGAGCGCCTGAAATTTGCCGGAGAGGAGAGGACTTTTTCCCTTGAGGAGGGAGAAAGTTTCAGTCATTCTGCTGATAATCCATACATTCAGGAAGAGGATAATAGTGGACAATCTGAGATGTCTTCTAATAATTTTCATGATCTTGAAATCTATCTTCAAAAAGTAGAGGTTGATAAAGAAAATTTGAGACATGGAGATAGGGGCCCTCCGGTAATATTTGTTCAGCATATTCTGTTTCAAAAGGGATACCTGGACGAGGTTCCAACCGGCGAATTTAACAGAAATATGCTGGCAGCTCTTCGGGATTTTCAGGAGGATTATGACCTGAAATCTCATGGTATAGTTGATGATAAAACCTGGGCGGTTATAAAAGGAATTGATGTTCCCGGGGTAAATCCTGATAAAACGTTCGATCCTGTTCCGCCAGAAAAGCTTGAGGAGTCGGAAATTGAAAGTAAAATCCGGGGAAATATCGAAGCACTCGAATGGGGGCGCGTGAGAAACCTCTTTCAGGTTGGTGATAGAGCGGAGATCATTGATATTGAGACAGAAAAATCTTTTGCAGTAAAGAGAACAATGGGGTATCTACATGCTGATGTAGAACCGCTGGATACTGAGGATACAGAAAAGATGCTGGAAATTTTTGGCGGCAGCTGGAGCTGGGAAAGAAGGCCCGTGATTGTTGAACTGGATGATAGATTTATTGCTGGTTCAATTAATGGCATGCCTCATGGTGAGCAGGTAATAAGGGACAACAATTTTCCGGGACATTTCTGTTTGCATTTTGAAGATAGCCGTCTGCATAAAAACGAAAAAATGGATAAAATGCATCAGGAAAATGTGGAAAAAATTAAAGATCATTTCATTGACCGGCAGAGAAGTGTGCAATAATCATTATATTGAAAATCAAAAACCAGCATTTTTAATTATTTATTGGGGTTTTACTGGATTAAGCGATCATTTTAATGCTCGAAAGATCACATGAGGAAAGGGGCGAACAAATATGGTGCAGTACATCGAAGAGAAACTTATCAAAAAATATCATGAAGAAACAGGAGGAGCTCTTTTTAAAGAGGTTCTCCTGGGACAGGTTGAGGATGAGACGAGAATTTCCCGGGTGGATGGTCTTATTGTGGACGGGGAAGAAAAAGAAACCTTCAATCCAGGAGATATCGGACAGGAAGAGTTCCGCGAAAAAATATATGATAGCAGTGTGCATGTCATCGAAGCAAAAAGGCATTTAAATCGCAATCTCATAGGTCAGATTGAGGTTGCTGAGTTTTTATTGCAGGAGGAGTTCAATCCAGCTCAGGTCACCTCAGTGATAGTTTGTCTGGAACCTCATTCTGATCTTACGGCGTATTGTGAGCAGAACAATATAAAGGTGAAGATTTATGATGTTGAGGACAGTGTTGAAGAGGTGGAGAAAAGGATCCCTGGCAGCGCTGATGAGCATGAAAAGACGATGATTGATGATATCAGAAGCAAACCAAACGATGAAGCCTTAAAGGCTTTCAAACGGGGCTGGCGGACTGCTGCGCAGAAAAACATTTTATTTGAGGATATTGAAGAGCATCGAACTCATACAAATGCCGGAAATCTTTTTGGCTGGATTTATGGCGAAGCCCCGGAAAAATTAATCGAGGAGGTTTGGAAGGAGTATATTGCACATAACCGGAAGTATTATGATAGGAACTGGAATTAAATTTTGGGGATCTTCTCCATAACTGTTGGTGAAATTTACGACATGTGCCTGTAAAACGATAGCTGCTCACCTTTTATTATAGGGAGCTATGAGGCTAAGTGATACTCGAAATTTTTCGAAGCTTGAGTCAGGTCCATGGCCGAAAACTGAATTGAAACAGAGAAAAATTTCATTGTGAACGGAGTTTTATAATTTTTCGGAATAAGGTTTATCGAAATGTGCTTAAATAAAACTCGTCAACTGATCTTGAGAATTACTTTTGGTTTTATTTTTATAAATAGCACCAGGGTCTTTAACATTTTTCTGAGGGGGTGAAAATTTGGATACGATATCGGCCATTAAAAATCGACGCAGTGTGCGCAAGTACAAAGATGAACC
This sequence comes from uncultured Halanaerobiaceae bacterium, assembly GCA_964630835.1. GTDB lineage: Bacteria > Bacillota > Halanaerobiia > Halanaerobiales > Halarsenatibacteraceae > Halarsenatibacter. The sequence continues at coordinate 10,143 of CAZVZM010000053.1, read as the reverse complement.
TATATCTAATGACAAAATCAGGGAGCTTCTGAGACTATCTGCCTTAGCCCCGTCCGGTAAAAATAGACAGCCCTGGAATTTTGTAGTCCTTCAGGGTTCCCCAAAACAGGAATGTCTCGATATATTACATAATAAAGCTTTAGACATTAAAAAACAGGGTGAAGATACTGGGAGCTGTCTTTCCAGTGTTAGGACAATGAGACAGGCACCGGTCTTAATTTTAATTTTAAATCCATACTCTGATACCAGCAGGGAGCAGCTGGACACGCATCAACTTTCAGTTGATACTCAGTCTCTGGGAGCAGCAATTGAAAACATGCTGCTGGCGGCCACCGACATGGGGCTCGGCAGCCTGTGGGTATGTGATATTTTCTATGCGGAGGAGGAGATTATGAGCTGGCTTGAAAGAGATGATGAGCTGGTGGCTGCTGTGGCTGTTGGTTATGCGGCGGAACAACCGGATACTCCGGAAAGAAAGGATCTACAAAATATTGTAAGCTGGCAGGGAAAGGAAGATTCACTAAATGAGGTGTAAATATGTCTGCTGATACAGGTCCACGCAGAATTATGATGGGGATATCTATCTTTATTGTAGTTCTGCTGGCTTTTGTGCTGGTGAGAAATATACAGGATGAATCTGTCTATTATTTAACTGTAGAAGAAGCAAAGGAGAGAGGATGGAACGAGAATGAAGATGTAAGGGTAGCTGGATTGATACAGAGTGAAACTATCAGTATAGATGAGGAAAATGAACAGCTTTCATTTCAGGTGGCTGATCCCGACAGGGAAAATTTTCTGACAGTTGAATATGATGGTGATAAGCCTGATGGGCTTAAAGAACAGGAACAGGTAGTAGTGGAGGGGGAATATCAACAGGATAAATTTCGAGCTGATCTTTTGATGTTTCAATGTCCATCTCAATATCAAGAGGAACTGGAGGAGTAAAAGAGTGATTTTAGCTTATGTTGACTGCTGATGAGATTTTTTACAATCTTAAAAATGAAAAAATAATTCAGGATGTCAGCTTTTCTTTACAGCCGGGGGAAAGGGTGGCTCTTTTAGGACCAAATGGTGCGGGTAAAACCACCCTTTTAAAGCTGGCTGCTGGCTTAAAAAAGCCTGATCGCGGCAGAGTTTTGTGGAAGGATCAGGACATGCTCGTGGCCCAGCCCAGGATAGGTTATCTATCTCACGATATACAGCTTTACGAGGATCTGACAGCCTGCCAAAACCTGAAATTTTTTTGCCGTCTGCATGGCCTTCAAAGGGATAGAGAGGAAATTTTACAGTGGCTAAAGAGAGTTAATCTCCTCCTGTATGCAGATAGCAGGGTGGAAAAGCTCTCCCGGGGTATGAAGCAGCGTCTTGCTCTCTGCCGCTGTTTTTTCATTGAACCCGAGGTCATTCTTCTGGATGAACCTTTTTCTGGTCTGGATTTGAGCTCTGTTGAAAATCTTTTGGATATGATGGAAGAGTTTTCTTCATGTCCTTTTATGTTTGCTTCCCATGATATTGATCGAGCTCTGCAGCACTGCCATCGCTGGCTTTTGATAGAGAAGGGAAGCTTTTCTGAAAGGGGATCCCCGACAGAGGGGAGTAAACTGAGGAGATTATTTCCGGGAAATTTTAAGGAGAAAATTGAGCAGTGAATTTCTTAAGGACTGTTCGCACTCTGGTTTACAAAGAGGTGCTTCTGGAAATAAACACAGGTCAGCTTCTGGGCGCAATGCTTTTATTTGCCCTGATTTCAGGTATTATTTTTAGTATGAGCTTTGGTGCGGGTGTGTCTGTTCAGGAATATTTCCCGGGAATTTACTGGTTCAGTCAGGTTTTTTCTGTCCTGCTGGTTCTGAATCGCTCTATAGCTCGCGAAAAAGAAAATAATTGTCTGGAAATTATCATTCTGGCAGGGAGTTCGCGTGAAGCAGTTATGGCAGCCAGGATTGCAGCAAATTTTTTATTTTTTATTTTGTTATCCCTTTTAATTACACCGGTATTTTTGCTGTTATTTGATATTTTTCCCGGCGTTGTTGTATTGTATCTGATCCCCGTGGTATTGCTAACTCAGCTGGGACTGGCAGTTACCGGTGCAATTATGTCTTTTCTGGTGAGCTTTACCAGACTGGGCAGCCTGCTACTGCCTCTATTGCTTTTACCTCTTTTGGTTCCCCTGATTTTAGGGGCAGTTCAGTCAGTTGAGATTATAATTGGTGGGGCCATTTCCGGAATTTTCTGGCAGTGGCTTTTGTTGATAGCCTTATTCGATATGGTATATTTTACAGTCTCAATGTGGCTTTCGCCATATTTGCTGGAGGTGTGAAAAATCAACAGGAAAGCATATAGGACTGCTCTGCTTTCGCTCTTTATACTTCTGCCTCTTGCCGCCGCGGCTGTATTTTTTTATGCCCCCCGGGAAAAGGTGATGGGAGAGGTGCAGAGAATATTTTATTTTCATGTTTCCGCTGCCTGGGTGGGCTTTTTTGCTTTTTTTGTGGTCTTTTTGGGAGGAATTTTTTATCTGCGAAGTCGCGAAATACGCTGGCAGATTACTGCCAGGGCATCGGCGGAGATAGGAGTTATATTTTCCACCTTTGTGCTCGGGTCGGGGATGTTCTGGGGTAGAGCTGCATGGAATGTATGGTGGACCTGGGATCCCAGACTGACCACCACATTAATTATGTGGTTTATTTATATAGGTTATTTATTTCTTGATTTCGCAGGCGGAAGGCAGGCCAAAAGCCGACAGACTTTGACAGCTATTTACGGTATTCTCGCATTTATAAATATACCTTTAGTGTTTATGTCAATAAGGTGGTGGAGAACACTGCATCCTGCCGTGATAGGAGGAAATGGAGGCGGGCTAACACCCCGGATGATACACACACTTATCTTTACACTGATAGTATTTAGCCTGCTGTACTTTGTTTTAATGAGTATTAGGCGCAGGCAGTTATTTCTTCAGGAGAGAATCGAGCTGCTGCGCCAGAAGATGGAGTGAAGTCCAGATATTTGAAGATTGACCTCAGTTTAAGGAAAGTTTCCTTGCGATTAGAGCTCTATAGCTTCCAGGAATAAGCATTATATAAGTGATCTAATACCAAAATTTTCGATATCAAATTTAATTTTTTGAAGAATCATTTCAATTAATGCCAGATCATTTGTAAAAAAAGAGGTGAAAAGATGGTGGAATTTTTGGCCGGGGCCTATATATTATTTCTCATCGCTGTGGTTTTTTATCTCTTTAGACTTTTTCGTTATCAGAATAAGCTGGAAAAACGGATTGAGCTGCTGGAAAAAAGTTTATCAGATCAACGTGAGGGAGAGAATTGTGGGGAAGGAAAGTGAGCCTGAGCAGAGAAAAATCATTATGAACTTAAGCCTATAACTTCTAATAATAAGCATTATAGAGGTTGCGCTCAGCCAAAATTCAACAACTGATGGGGAGAAGAGCCAAAACTGTTAAGTATTTAATAAAAATTCTTTATCCCTTCATGATAGGATTTAAGCTAACGTTAACTGTCACAATGGAATTATCTCAAATATTTTAAATGGAGGGATAACATATGATATGTAAAGCGTGCAGGGTCATTCCAGTAGAGGAAAGGCAGAGATGTTCGAGCGAAATTAAGTGTGCATTTGATGAGGAAGGAAATTTCACCACTGAAAACTGGTGCTGTCAGACCATGCATAAGCTCAAAGATCTTGCCAAAGATTATGGAACTTATTATCATGAGGTCGACGGTAGATCAAGTATTTCCACTTTGAAGATACCCGAGAATGAAGTTTTCAACGGCTATATCGCCATTGTGACCTGCACTGAAGGAGGAGCTACAGATAACGCTATAATGCTTAACAAAGATGAGGAAAAGCCCCTTAATCTGGAAGTGGCAGAGATGACACTTTCATATTATGAAAACATATCCGCCCCTACCAAAACAGAATAAATGTGAGAAAAATGATTAAAAGAGTTTGAGCTGTTCATCCTTTTCCGGGGGAGGCTGTATACTCAACTGCTGATCTGTGCTTTCAAAGAGCATCTTTTTAAGCTCCTCCGGTGAGCTGCTCTTTTTTAACCATACATATTCCTGATATTTATTTAGTATTACAGGCATGCGATCATGAATCGGCTGCAGGGAAGAGAGCGCGGGACGCGTTATGATGACAAAACAGTTTCCCCCTTTTTTTCCTTCGCGAAAGGAGGAGTATATACCGGCGAAGCTAATAAGCTCTCTCTCCTTTAAACTGATGGTGTATTTTTTTCTGGATCTACCGGTTTTTATTTCCTTCCATTCATAGAATGAGGAGGCAGGTATAAGACAGCGGTGGTTGAGAAATGCAGAAGAAAAGGTGGGTTTCTCATCCACCGTTTCCCCCCTGGCATTGATCAGAGGTCTGGAGGTATAATCAGGAAGAAACCCCCATTTTTGTCCGACCAGCTTTCTGGTAAATTTCTCACCATTTCCTGCGTAATCTGCAGTAACTACCGGCACTTCTTCAGTGGGAAGAATTTTTTCGCTGGGGGTATACTCAGATTCGTTTATTATAGAATCCTCGATTTGAAAACGCTGAAGTAATTTTTTGAGAGGAGCGAGCAAAGCGAAGCTGCCGCACATTATTTTCTCTCCTCGTAAAACCGTTTATTTTATCAGTTTTGAGCGCTGCCAGTCTCACCTTCAATTACTATATCAAGCTTTTCGGTAAGATCGATTTCACTTTCGGAGTCTTCCAGGAGTCTGATAATTGGTCTTTTGGGATAATTTTCATTTTGCTTTATAACTACGGCTTTACTGCCGTCATTTAATTTTACGGTGGTGCCATTGGGATAAAGAGTTACATGACGCATAAAATGCTTTACTATTTCGGGATCAAATTTTTTGTTGCTCTGCGATGTAATCCAGTCTGCGGCTTTGTTTACCGTCCACCTGGGTCTGTAGATTCTATCGCTTGTGAGTGCGTCAAATACATCAGCCACAGCGACTATTCTGGGAAATAGGTGAATATTATCACCTGAAACCCCCCGGGGATATCCATTGCCTCCATAATTTTCGTGATGTCCCAGCACTGCTGCCAATGATGTGGAAGTTATTTCAGGCTCTTCCTTTAACCTTTCATATCCCAGACGGGGATGCTCCTGTATGACTTCGTACTCTTTATCGGTGAGTGAGTCAGGTTTTTTAAGAATATCTTCCGGAATCTTACCCTTGCCAACATCGTGTGTTAGGGCTCCCATGCCCAGCTTTTCTAACTGATTTTGATTGAGTTTGAGGCTTTTACCGATCAAAAGAGATAAAACTGCTACGCTGACGGAATGAGAATAGGTATAACTGTCTGTTGTTTTTATATCCAGCAGATTTAACATTATTGTATCTTTAGCCATTATCTCTTCTATTAGATCCCTTACATATTTTTTTGCCTTTTTTAAGTCTGGTTTACCGTTACTTGAGATCTCATCAAAAATTTCTTCCACAATTTCCTGCCCTTCTCTCCTTGTTTCATCGCAAACAGCTTTCGTGACTTCAATATCAAGAGAAAATTCATCTTTGATATAGACATATTCTATTCCGAGCTGCTTGAGTTTTTCTTTATATCCTGGCAGATCGTTGCAGCCGGCAGTCAGGAGATATGTGCCTCCGTCAATAATTGGACGGGCAAGCTCCATATCTGTTTTTAGATCATCAACGTGTACCATGCGCATGGTTTTTCCACCTTTAAATTTTAATTCTTTCAGTATAATTTAATAGACCAGTTTTGATGCACCTATTTATCAACTGGACGCAGAATAAATTAGATTATTTTAAAGTCGTCAATTGCTATTACATTATAAACCAATTCAATAAAATTATCAAATCTTATTAGTTTAATATGGATCAATATTTTAAAAAAGGTAAAGAAGTACAATCTTTAGGTTAAATTTGACAATCTACAATAAAACAGATAATATAAATATCGAAAATATTTTATCAACACTGTATAATAGTGATGAGGAGGTTTAATCCATGCCAACATATAACTTTATATGCAGGAATTGCGAGGAGGAGTTTTCCATTGAAGCTACAATTTCGGAAAAAGAAAATGGAATTGAGGTGAATTGTTCATCATGCGAGAGCGACGATGTTTATCAGGACTTTTCGGGTGTGGGAGTTTTGGGGACATCATCGGCAGGATCTTTCTGTGATGCGGATAGCTGCCCGCCCGATCGCAGCTGCTGTGGATAAGCTGAATATACTGACCGGGGAAAATAATTTTACCATGATCGGATATGGGGGGGATAAAATTGGAAGAAAATGAGGAAAAGGTTGTTGATCTGCGCAGCGACACTGTCACGGTGCCTTCAGCCAAAATGCGTGAAGCCATGGCGGCAGCGGCTGTCGGAGATGATGTTTATCGAGAGGATCCTACAGTATTAAAGCTGGAAAAGAAGGCAGCTGATCTTCTGGGGAAAGAGGCGGGATTATTTTTTCCCAGCGGCACGATGTCCAATCAGGCAGCTCTGCTCACTCATACTGAGCCCGGTCAGGAGATAGTTCTCGGCAAAGAGTCTCACATATTTTACTATGAAGTCGGAGGAGCTGCCAGGCTGGGGGGGCTTCAGACCAGACAGGTTGATGACAGCAATGGTTGTCCATCGGGAAAAGAGGTCGAAAAAGCCATAAGGGCTGAAGATATTCATTACCCTGAGACCGGTCTGATCTGTCTTGAGAATACCCACAACAGAGCCGGAGGAAAAGCGATAAAATTAAAACAGATGCAAAAAGTCACCGATACAGCTAAAAAACAAGATATTCCCATACATCTGGATGGAGCCAGGATTTTTAATGCAGCCTGTGCCCTTGATATTAAAGCTTCCAGGCTTGCAGAACCATTTGATAGTGTCACCTGCTGCCTCTCTAAAGCTCTTGGGGCTCCTGTGGGTTCGGTTCTTGCAGGAAGTGAGGCGTTTATAGACCGGGCTCTTAAGAACCGCAAAATGCTGGGAGGGGGAATGCGGCAGGTTGGAGTCCTGGCGGCGGCCGGGCTTGTATCCTTAAATAATATCAACAGATTGGATGAGGATCACAGGCTGGCAGCTGAGCTGGCAGAAAAAATCAGAGATCTTAACTGGCCTCAGCTCAATGTGGAGTGCAGAAATACCAATTTTGTCATTCTGAGTTTTGAAAATGAAAAAGGAGCAGGATGGCTGCAGGATAGGTTGAAGAAGAAAGGATTTTTGATAAATACTTACGGCAGTGAACGAATTCGACTTGTTACCCATCTGAATGTTGAGAAAGAGGATATTGAGAGTTTTGTGGATGGACTTCGCGAGATTAAAGCTGAAATTGAAAAGCTTTGATGGCTTTTTTTAAAAAGTATTTTTCTTCATGGCTTGACAATAGGGGGTTCAGGGCATTATAATCTACACAAAGTAATTGCCACTTCCATTAAAATATTAATATGTTAAGGGGGAGTTGAGAAATGAGAAACGATTATGAGAGAGAGCACTGGACCACCAGACTGGGTTTTATTCTGGCTGCGGCCGGCTCCGCTGTTGGACTGGGCAATATCTGGCGTTTCCCGTTTGTTACCGGTACTGAAGGTGGGGCTGCATTTCTTTTGATTTATCTTGTATTTATTGTTCTTATTGGCTTTCCAGTTATGATTACCGAGATGGCCATAGGCCGTAAGACCCAGCGCAATCCCGTGGGAGCATTTAAATCCCTGGCTCCCAATACTCCCTGGTGGATTGTAGGTTCTCTGGGAGTTTTGACAGGGTTTGTCATTCTTAGTTACTATTCCGTGGTTGCCGGCTGGTCACTGCATTATATTGTTGAGTCCATAACAGGACTTACTCCCGAGATGGAGTTTGGGGCAGTATTTGAAGAACATATTACTCAGGTCGGTCTGCCTATTTTCTGGCATGCAGTCTTTATGGGAATGTGTGTTTTCATTATTGCCAGTGGAGTTGTGGATGGCATCCAAAAGGCTGTAAAAACACTTATGCCCATCCTATTTATTCTCCTGGTTGTATTAATTATCAGATCTTTGACCCTGGAAGGGGCAGGAGAAGGAATTGCCTTTTACCTGTCACCTGAATGGGGGGATGTCACCGCCGGGACTCTTTCTTCGGCTGTAGGTCAGGCTTTCTTTACGCTGAGTTTGGGTATGGGTGCCATTTTGACCTACGGCAGCTATCTTTCTCAGGAGGACAATATTCCTGATAATGCTGCCTACGTCACAGGACTGGACACCCTTATAGCTGTCATGTCCGGTTTTGCCATTTTTCCCGCCGTATTTGCTCTCGGTCTCGATCCTGCTGAAGGTCCGGGGCTCACCTTTGTAACTCTGCCGGCGGTTTTTGCGGAGATGCCCTGGGGGAGCTTTTTCGGCTTCCTGTTTTTCCTTCTACTTTCTATCGCAGCTTTAACGTCGGCTATCTCTCTTCTCGAGGTTGTTACCGCCTGGATAGTTGATGAGAAAAACTGGGCCAGAAAGAAGGCCGCTGCAACTCTGGGTATAATCATATTCCTTGTAGGCATTCCTCCCGTGCTGGGATATAGCGCCTGGGCCGGATTTACAGATGTCAATCCTATAGGAATGGATATACTCGATACCTATGATTTCCTTGCCGACACGGTTATGCTGCCTCTGGGCGGTCTGCTGACTACGATATTTGCCGCCTACGTCTGGAAGGCTCAAAATGTCAGAGACGAGGCCAACAGAGTGGCAGGAAAAATTCAAGTTGGCGGCTGGTTTGATGTACTCATTCGGTATATCATACCTATAGCTGTTGGTATTGTTCTGGTTCTTGGTATATATGAAGGCTTAGCTTAACTTTGATGTAATCTGATATATCGTAATATAAAAACTGTATAAAGAATTAATGGAAGTGGCAATTTCCCCGGTTCATGCTGTTGGGCCGGGGTTTTATTTATGGTGAAAAACAATATTATGAGAAAGGATCAGGTGTCACACCGTATTTTGCTGTATTTTGATTTATCTCCTTTGGGTACGGGCGCAAAAATTTCTGCCGGGCAAGATAGCTGTTATTGAACTCGGAAGCTTTTTTTAGCAGCCATTCATGTAAGGAATGAAAATTATGTTCACCTGAATAGAACTCTTCCACCCTCTTTAAAAAGCTTTCTTTTTCTTTTTCACTTACTTCATCGGAAATGTGTCCAAATCCATGCAGAAGGACATTTTTCCAGCGGGCTCTATCTGTTGTGCTTTCGATACATGTCATTAAAAGTTCATGATACCTGTTTTTAATTTTCGCCCGGCTGAATCTGCTCTGGTTGGCCACAAGACGCCCCATTTCATCAACTATTTCTCGATTGAAGCCCAAGAGCAGCAGCTTATACCGGGCATGAAAATTTTGCAGATCGGCGATATTAAAGTTTTGCACCAGCTTTTGCCAGTGGTGGCGGGTGAATACGCGCAAAAGAAAGTAAAATAATTTCTTCCCCTGTTTCAGTCTCTTCTCATCGATTGCGGGCAAATGAGGATCATGGCGGGAGGCGAGACGTGAGAGCACACCGGGAGATCTGCTTTTAACTTCATAAGTTTTAGCACGGAAATGTTTGCAGTCATCAACTGCACAGCTGGGAGATTTGCTCTTTAAAATCATCCCTGAGAGGGCATTTTTTCTCAAATGCTTCATGGAGACTGATTTTATCTCATTGTGATAAAACTTTTTCGAGGCCGGCTGGTAAATTAGCCAGCCTTTTTTGCTTTTGATGAGCCGGAGAGGAGCTCTGGGAGATAGAAGGCCCACTTCTTTTTCAGGACAGATCGGGACTACTCTGAAAAAATCTTCCAGTGCGGCAAACTCCCGGCTGTAAATTATCTCGCCATCGTATCTGCAGTCATCTCCTCTGAGACATCTGCTGACAAGTATTGAGGGTTTATATGATCGAGATAATCGTGTATCACTGCGGATGGATTTTTTCATTGAGACTTTCCTCCTTCAAATTGTGATATTAAGCAGGTATTTTACATTTAAGCTAGAATTATATTAATCACCACGAAAATATATTAAGTGTGGTTTTTCCACTATTTATTTTAAACTATAAAATGTATATTATCGAAATTCCTGAGTTATGATTTTCTATTCATGGATCTTCTCCATAATCGTTGGTGAAATTTACGACATATGCCTGTAAAGCGACA
>CAZVZM010000052.1:0-14622 GCA_964630835.1 uncultured Halanaerobiaceae bacterium | reverse complement strand
AGCGTGAAATAATTGGATTATTTCTAGCAAAATCTATTAATTCTCGTATACTTTTGCTGTTCCATTCTTTAAATAATAACTCATTGTTGAAAACTGAAATTCAAATAATACATTTCAAATTAAAAAAATATAAGGAGATAATAAAAAAATTATATGAAGAAGATTTAGACGCAGAGTATTTTGAAAAATTTTTATTTACACTTCATAGAGCGGCCAAATCTTGTAATAATGTAACTAGTTGGGAAGAAAGAAAAAAAGAATTAACAGAAAGATTTATAAGAGAACCCGTTGATTATATTAAATTTAATTATTGATTCTCTAAAACAAAAAATATTTGGCAACTAAGTAGTAAAAAAGAGGCTTTAGCAAAGGAGGACAATTTAAAAAAGCGCCGGCTCCCACCGACGCCCTACACTTTCACAGATTTTCTAACATATTATCCCGACATTCTTGTTCTACCGCTTTATGGGATTTCAAACTTCACCTTATTTACAAATTTATCTAGATTGCCCATCTTGAGTTCTTTATAGAATTTTTTAAACTTTTTTTGATTTTGCGGGCTTAACGCCTACAATCCTGGTTGCCTATCAAAACCGGCGCACTTATTCAGCCTTCTTTCTATTGCCTACCGAATTTGGGCATTCAGGAGATTTGTTCAAGGCCACCTGGAGGTGTCATCCTTTTTCAGGTAGACCTCTGTAATTTTAGTTTCCATTCTATGTATTTTTAGTTTACCAAATACACAGAGAAATAGATCAGATGGTTTATGATTTATACGGATTAACTGATGAGGAAATAAGAGTTGTCGAAAAGAATGCTTAAAGGCGTATTTTCTAGAGGAAAGTGACTTGCGAAAAAGAGGCCTGTAGCTGATATAATATGTTGTGTCAAAAGTGCAATTTGCCCCCCAAAAAAAGAGTATTTGAGAGCAAATGGCGGTAAAATGGCGGTAAAACAGTAAAAATAGACCCCAATAAAAAGGGCCTATAATCGTTGACATAGCAATGGTGCGCCTGGGAGGACTCGAACCCCCAACCTGCTGATCCGTAGTCAGCCGCTCTATCCAATTGAGCTACAGGCGCATGATCTCAGGCTATTTTCTTTTGGAAACCATCTGCGTGTCATATTCTGCGGATCAATTTAAATTGGGCTGCAGGAAGTTTCCTTCCTGCAACCCTCATTTTAATAAATAGAAGAGTATTTGTCAACAAAGTATATCCTGCTTGCCGAAAAAGCAGGCAGTTTTCATTTAATAAGAGGTGAGTGGTTACGGAGAAGATCCGTTTATAATAAGTTTAAGCTTTAATTATCTCTTTGATTTTTATATCCGGGTTTTCTGAGAGATCAATGTATTCATCTCCGGTCTTCACCAGCGGATATTCGGGTTGGCGTGGGTCAATAAAGGCCACTTTTCCTTCTTCGCCGCTGCTTAACCTCACTTTTTCATGCAGGAAATAATTTGGAACCTTTTCCATGAAAACTTCCCGCAGTACTACATCGTAATGTGTGAAGTTTTCAGACTTAAAAATTTTCATCGCCTGAAATGGGCTGCGTTTGCGGCGGTGTACCCGCTCGGCTGTTATTGCATCAAAGGCATCAACTATGGCCAGAATGCGGCCAAATAGAGGTATTTCCCTGCCTATTAATCCCAGGGGGTATCCTGAACCTCCAAATTCTTCATGATGGGTTAGAACTCCCTGAGCTACCTCCCGGGAGATAAAATCCGATTTTTGTACAATTCTATAACCATCTCGAGTGTGCTGTTTTACCTCCTCAAATTCTTCCTCAGTGAGCGGGCCGGGTTTATACAAAATCTCATCCGGAACCATTGTTTTACCCACATCGTGCAGAAGGCCGGCCTGAGTCAGTTTTTCAACCCGGTCGTCCGAAAGATTAAGCCACCGCCCCATCATACTGCTGAGAATCCCCACATTGAGCAGATGGGCATAAATGTATTCATCCACATCCCTCACCATATTAAGCAGATCGTCCACTTCCAGCCCCGTACTTAAATCCAAAGCATTTTCAGTAAGATCCTTGAATTCTTTATAATCTATACCTTCCTCGTATTTTATGCGGCGATAAAGTGCGGCTGCTTTTTCCATGTCCTGGCGATAGGCCTTTTCTTGAGAGGAAAGTTTTTTCGCATTCTCACTGATTTTTTCTTTGTCAGCGGGAGCCACATAAATATGGTAATAGTTCAATTCTTCCAGCTTTTCAATTCTGCTTGCTGTTAATATCGACCCGGCCGGTATCAAAACTCCCCCAAAACGATTTTCCACGTCCCGGGCGACCTTCATGCCGGGGACAAGATCTTCTCTTTTTACGAGTTTTTCACTGGTAGATGTATTTTCCATCTGTATAACCTCCTTCCCGGGACATGCTGGCACAATAGCGGCTGCCAGCAAATTTCTCGAATCTTCTTACTTTATTTTTATCATATTTTCTTTAAGATGTTTATCCGCCGTATTTACCAAACCTGTCAAAATGCATCGTTTTTTCGCAAAATATAGCATAATGAGGCGATAGTCCCACGTTTATATATGCTTATAAATCCAGTTTCTGAATTGGGAGAAGGATTACAATATCAAATAATATAATTGAAGGCAGAATACTTGCAGGAAAAGTTTTTTGCAGAAAGAAATATTTATACAGGGGTTGATCGAGTTTGGATATTCTTCTTATGCTGGGCCTGATTACTGTTTTAGGGGTGGTGGGAGGACAGCTGGCCAGAAAGCTGGGTTTTCCCTCCGTTACTGGCTACATAATTATGGGGCTTATCCTGGGGCCATCTTTTATGGAGATTGTCGATCAGGCTTTGCTGGATGCAATAACTCCAATAACTGATTTTGCGCTGGGGCTTATTGGTTTTTCCCTGGGGGCAGAGCTGAAAGGGAAATTTTTGAAATCCCACTGGGAAGATTTTTCCATGTTATTTTTGGGGGAAAGTCTGCTTACATTTTTGCTCGTTTTCATGCCCTCTTTCATTTTCACCGGCAATTTTCCTCTGGCACTCATGTTAGGTATTCTGGCTATGGCCAGTGCCCCGGCCAGCGTTTTATCAACTATGAGCGAGAAAAATGCCCGGGGGCCCTTCCCGCGTCTTCTCATGTCTCTGGTTGCAATTGATAGCCTTTTTTGTATAACATTTTTTTCAATTGCTACCATAATACTCAAAGTCTACTATTATGGAGCGGTTGATACCCCCTCCTTCTGGCGCTATCTGGGATATGAACTGGGACTTGCCCTGTTTTTGGGTTTTCTCGTCGGGGCTGGCTGTATATGGGTTGTAAATCATATCAAAGAGGAGAGAAGGCGGCAGGTTCTTCTTGTAGGAATTATATTTATAGCAGTGGGGCTTCCCCGCCAGATGGATATTTCTTATCTTCTGGTTACTCTCATTTCCGGAATTATGATAGTTAATTTAACCCCGAATTTTCGCCGCTTTTTTTATTCTCTTAACAGTATAGATACACCGGTTCTTGTGCTTTTCCTGACTCTCGCCGGATCACGTCTGCAGGTGGGAATTTTGCCTCACGTTGGTGTGCTGGGCATCATCTACATCACAGCCCGGCTTGCGGGTAAAATGTTAGGCAGTCATCTTGGAGCTCTGATCTGCCGTTATCTGCCGGGGATTTGCATACATATTGAACCCTCAACGCGCAAATATATTGGTTTTGCACTTACTCCGCAGGCAGGTGTTGCGGTTGGACTTGCTCTGCTGGCAGAAAAAGAGCTGATGCTGCCGGAAGATGTGCTGGTAACTGTAATACTGGGCTCAATTATCTTTTTTCAAATTATTGGCCCCTTCTTTTTGGATATTGCGCTTAAAAAAACTGATTCAATCCCTGCACCCTGATGTTCTGGAGGAGATATAAATGAGAAAGATTAACCTTAAAGAAATCGAAAAAGACTATGAAGAAAACTGGAAAAGAATAGTTAATATCTTGAGTGAGATTCTGGATACGGATGCTGCCCTCATAAACAGTGTTGAGGGAGATAAGCTTGAGGTGCTCAAGAAGAATGCTTCCCCCGAAAATCCTTTTAAAGTCAAAGAGCCATATGATCTGGGAGATGTTTATTGCGAAGGAGTTGTGAGAAACAGAGAAATGATGGAGATCAATAATGCTTCCGCCAGCGAAAAATGGAATGATTATGCGGGGGCAAGGATGGGGCTAATTTCTTATCTGGGCTATCCTCTCTTTGGCCCGGAGGGAAAGGTTGTTGGAACCATATGTGTGGAGGATTCTGAGGAGAGGCAGTTCACAGAAAACGATAAAAATTTGCTGGAGCAATTTAAAGAGATGGTAGAAAATCAGCTCAAACAGATGGAGCTTACCCGCAGGCTGGAAGAAAATATTGAAAGAGGACGGCAGCTGCATGCTCAATTTTTGCCGGCCGAGCTCCCCGACGTGGAAGGTGTTAATTTCGGCACGTATTATCGTGCTGCCGACAGGCTGGGAGGAGATTTTTATGATGTAAAAAGGGTTGGGGAAAAAATACTGTTTTATGTTTCCGATGTCAGCGGCCATGACCTCAGCAGTTCCCTGCTCAATATTTTTCTCAAGGAGGCCATCAATTCTTATCTGCTCTACCAGAAGCAGGAGAATGCATATCTCAGTCCTTCTCATATTCTGAAGCATATCAATCGCCGTTTTAAAGAAGAAAATTTTCCGGCGGATTATTTTATTACCCTTGTCGTCGGAGTTATGGACCTAAATGAATATTCAATTACATTGAGCAATGGAGGCGTTCACGTCCGGCCATTTATTGTTCACGAAAACGGTGAACTGACTCCTTTTTCCTGCGGAGGCTTTCCTGTATGGGCAATAGGCCGGGAGGGTGGTTATGCTGAATGCACACATGATATAAAATCTGGAGAAATCTTTCATATTCATACCGATGGGTTAATAGAACAGGAAAATTCATTCGAGGAAAGATTTGAAGAGGAGCGGCTGCGTGCTTTAGCCAGAGAGACAGCTGGTGAAAGCACTGAGAGGATTGTAAATAGAATTTATCAGGAATTCGATAGTTTTAGGGGAGATACAAATATTCAGGATGATTTGACCTCTTTCTTAATTGGACGGGTATAAAAAATAAATAATCCAGCTCATAAGAGCTGGATTGAGTGTGATTTCCGGCTGTTTAAAAGAAAGCATCAGAAGTAATTTGCAATGGTATAGATTGTGTTAATTTTTCTGATTTGCTTTCAGTCAAACTTTAACACTTCTATCGACCAGGAATCCTCCGCTTCAACCTTCAGTCGGTATTTTCCTTCCTGATGGTAAGGGATGTTTCCTCTGCGGCCATCTTCCGGGAGAATAATCTCTTTACTTTCAATAACCCCGGGATCTTCTTTTTCGAGCTCTACGAGAATCCCTTTTTCCCCTTCATAAAACCAGCGAATCTCATCGCCCTTATAATCAAAAAAATTTGTTGTTTTATCGCCTGTGCCCACAAATTTATATACTACCTCCCCTTCACTCTGCACAGAGACTATATTTCTCAGATCACAGGCACTCAAAGATAAAATGAATGTGAAAAATAGAAAGATTAATAAAACCTTAACAGCATTATTTTTGCATTTTGCAGGCAATATTTCAACCTCCTGAATGTTTAATTGCAGCAGGGGCTGTCAGGCCTGATTTCTTTTTTTGGAGCGCAGTTTTTATCTTCGTCTTCTGACATTTTACTTTGCGTATCGCTTTCATCCCCGGAAACCGATTCGCTCTCTTTTTCATCGTTATTTTCATAATCATCATCTTCCTCCAGTTCGGCTATAGATTTCACCTCAACATCATCAAGGCTTTTTTCGCAATGAGGACATGTCCAGCTCCCCCGCCAGGAGGCGGAATAACATTTATTTCCACAATTTGGACACTCTTTAAAATAAGTCATTGTAATATCCCCCTATTCTGTAACCGGGTCGAAATATTTAAAGAGACAATTTTTAACCTGGCGCGCATAAATACAGGCGAGCCCAAATATTTAAAAATGAAATCAAACAAAATTCAACAACTTTTTAGCTAAAACACCAATTACAAAATACAATGATACCTGCAATTGTTAACATAATAATATCATAAATGGCCGAAGCTCACAACAAAAATAAAAAAGTTCGATTTTCATGAAGGATTTTTAATTTTTTTAGAAAAGTATAATAATAAGATCAGGATTTAGGGTCTCAGGACAAAAAAACCAGATTTTAGGTCCATTGTATTGAGGGAAATGGAGATAATTAAAAAAATGGTCCGGTCTAAAATCTATTCCAGAAGGAGGTTTTTTTGTGAAAAGAGTTGCAGAAGCAGCCGAGGAACTGGATGTATCTCGCTCTACAGTTTACAATTATTTGAAGAAGCTGGAGGAAGAGCTTGAACCGCATCTGGACGAGGAAGAGGGAGCGACTGTAATCTCTGATGAAGGAGTTGATATGATTTCTCGGGAAATGGACAAAGTCCACGGACAGACGGAGATTTCCTCTCAAAGGGAGGGGCAGCCTGCCACTGAAGCTGAAGAGGCGGCTGAGGATACTGCTGCCAAGGATGGGTCCGGAGAAGTGAAAGAGGAAGAAATCGTTTCTTCAGAGGGAAAATCTGATGAAGAGGAAATTAAAGAGGACGATGAGACGGATGGTACGGTAACAGGTGTCCGGGCGGAGGGTGCTCTGCGTCAGCGGGTTAATAGTCTGGAGGATAAAGTTGAGGAGCTGCAAAAGCAGCTCAGGCAGCGGGATGAGCAGCTAAAAGAACAGATGGAGGATATAGTAAATGTTACAAACACCCTTTATGAGTTTACGGATCACCTGGATCAACAGTTATCCGAAATGAAGGATATGCAGAGCCAAACCATTCTGGAGAAAATCAGAGGGATTTTTAGTGGGGCGGATGATTATTCCTGAGGGACTACATACCTGCGGTTTGTAAATTAATATCTGTTCCTGTATTGATAAGAATCGCTGAGCTATGCTTTTAAAACACGGATTGAGTTGAACACGGCGAGAAGAGCCACTCCCACATCGGCAAATACTGCTCCCCACATTGTGACCATGCCCATAGCCCCCAGCAGCAGGAACAGAGCTTTTACGCCCAGGGCAAAGGCAATATTCTGAAGGACTATTTTGCGGGTTGATCTTGCAATTGATAGGGCCTCTATCACATCTGCTGGTTTGTCATTCATAAGGACCACATCGGCTGCTTCGATGGCTGCATCGGAGCCCAGTCCTCCCATGGCAATTCCTATATCGGCCCGGGCCAGGACTGGAGCATCGTTCATTCCATCTCCTGCGAAGGCAATTTTATCTCTACGGTTATATGATTTCGATATCCTCCCCTGTTTTTTTCTCTCTCCCTCTCTGTCGTAAATTTTTTTGATGAGGTCTTCAATATATTTCACTTTATCCTCCGGGAGAAGTTCTGCCGCAAAGTCATCCACTCCGGTCTGGAGCGCCACCTCTCTGGCAATTTCTTCATTATCCCCGGTAAGCATAACTGTTTTAATACCTCTATTTTTAAGCTCCTCTACCGCCCCGGGGCTATCAGGCTTGATCTCATCTCCTATTTCTATGCGTCCCATATATTGGCCATCCTTTGCCACATAAACGTTTGTGCTCTTCTGGTTTGAGGGGGTAAACTCAACTCCTTTGTCTTTGAGAAGGCTGGCACTGCCAGCTATCACTTCTTTTCCATCAATATTGACGGTTACTCCCTGTCCGGAAATTTCTCTGTAATTATCAATTTTGCTGGATATTTCCTCAGCGGGAGCGGCCCGCCGAATAGCTTCAGCAATGGGATGTGTGGAACTTTTTTCAGCCGCTGCTGCAGTTCTTAAAAGCTCATTATCTATAAAACCCTCTGCAGATACAACGGCATCCACTTCAAATATCCCCGCTGTGATGGTGCCGGTTTTATCCAAAGCAATAGTGGAGATATCATTTAAAGCTTCCAAGTAGCTGGCTCCTTTGATTAAAACCCCCTTTTTTGAGGCGGCACCTATTCCGCCAAAAAAACCCAGGGGTATAGAAATTACAAGGGCACAGGGGCATGAAATAACCAGCAAAATCAACCCTCTATAAATCCATTGAGAAAACTGAGCGCCGGGCAAAATAACCGGCGGCAAAAAAGCAAGAAGAACTGCTGTCAGCACCACTGCAGGTGTATAGTAACGAGCAAATTTGCTGATAAATCTTTCGGTGGGAGCTTTTCTGCTGGCTGCATTTTCCACCAGCTCCAGGATTCTGCTGACGGTGGAGTCCTCGTATAGACTGTCTACCTCTATGACAAGTTCTCCATTTTTGTTTATGGAGCCGCTAAGAACTTCATCTCCGGGTTTCTTATCTTCGGGGATGGACTCTCCAGTGACTATAGAGGTATCAACCAGCGCTCTCCCCTCAATTACTTCTCCATCCAGAGGAATTTTTTCTCCCGGGCGAACCACAATTTTTTGGCCGGGAGAAACCTTTTCGGGTTCGACCCTTACGAGCTCTCCCTGATTTTTAAGCCGGGCAAATTCGGGCTGTATATCCAGAAGTGACTTTATTGAACGTCGGGAGCTGTTGACGGCGGCATCCTTGACAGTTTCTCCAGTCTCAAAAAAAAGCATAACTGCCACAGCCTCGGGATATTCGCCTATAATAACTGCTCCTATAGTAGCCAGCACCATGAGAAAATTTTCATCAAAAATTTTTCCCCGGCGCAGATTGCGAAGTGTTTTCTGAAGAACTCTTACCCCGGCAGTTATATAAGCGGAACCGTATAAAAGCAAAATAGCAGAAGGACCTGGATTTAAAATGATGGCACACATAAAAAGGAGAAACGAAATCAAAAGACGGATTATCCTGTATCTGAGGCTGTAGAGATGTTTTTGTAATGAAAACTTTTCAGATGGTGATTTGTCTTTGGTTTTTACCGTGATCTCTGGTTCTATCTCCTGCACTATGGCATTTAATTTATCCATGATATTATCATGAGTTTGGCCGTTCCTGAGCTTAATCTGCAGTTCCTGGCTGGCAAAATTAACCCGGGCATCTTTAACTTCTTTCAGCTGATTTATCCTCTCTTCTATTCTGCAGGAACAATCTGCACAGTTTAAATCTTCGAGTTCCAGTGTAAATTCTGACATAATTTAATATATCCCCCGAAAAGCTGAATATTTGAGCAGATATTCATATATGCAGCAAAAAAATATGAGCAATTTTTCATACATCATTATAGTTAATAATAGAGGTTGTGTCAACTAATATTGGCTTATTACTATAATATCATACTTGAAATCTGTCTTGAAGGCTCAAAAACATTATAAAAGTGTTAAGTAGCCATGACTTTCCAGTATATTTAGCTTCTTTTCAAGCCAATGGTTTTGGAGAAAAATCCAAAATGTTTTTGGTTAAATCAGCTGCGCACGACTACGGGTAAGGAATGATAACGAGAGAATTATACGAAATTATTCTTTCACATGTTGCAGGCCCTGACAGAAAAGCTGCATAATATGCCGGTCGCTGAGAGAATAATAGATTTTACGCCCTTCTTTGCGGTATTTAACCAGATCTAAATCGCGAAGTTTCTTTAATTGGTGAGAGATAGCAGACTGGCTCATTTCGAGAAGTTCGCTTATATCGCATACGCAAAGCTCGTCCCGGGCCAGAACGTTAATGATTTTCAGACGGGTGGGATCTCCTAAAATTTTAAATGTAGCTGCGAGTTTGCGGAGATCCTCTTTTGATAAATCTTTTTCCTGCAGAGCCTGTATCTTTTCCCGGTTTGGGCAGTATTCCTGACATATAAGAGCATCTTCATTATTCTCCGCTTTTCTTTCTTCTTTCTTTTTAGCTTCTCCGGTGGGCTCTGAAGGCATTAGCTTACCCTCCCCAAATTTAATAGGAACAAATTAACATTTCAGATTCTTCTCCACATCAGCTGTTTAATTTAGTTTAAATTCACTTCTTCTATCAGGTACAATCTCGACTGACTGTAATTATATCAGGAGACATAAAATATGTCGAATTTTATCTGTGAATATTTGTAAAATTATTTATTAGATCTTTTAGGGAGGAAAATGTTTAGATACGATGAATACTTTAATGTGTTAATAAACAATAAGGTAATAAAAAAATGAAATTTTTATTGCCGGCTGAGAAGATATCAGCAGTGATTAATATGCCGGCTAATACCATAATCATATTTAAAATAAGGGAGGATGATAGCAATGTCGGTTAGCAAAGATGAAGTTCTGGCGGAAGCAAGGGAGAAAGAAGTCAAATTTATTCGCCTGCAGTTCGTTGATATTCAGGGTATTCTGAAAAATGTAGCTATAACCGTTGAACAGCTGCCGCAGGCTCTGGATGGGGAAATAATGTTTGACGGCTCCTCTATCGAAGGTTTTTCTCGCATTCAAGAATCCGATATGCTCCTGCAGCCTGACTTCAGCACTTTTAAAGTTTTTCCCTGGAGAAGAGATCAGGGGAGGGTGGCCAGGTTGATGTGTGATGTATGCACTCCCGAGGGAGAAAAGTTTGCCGGCTGCCCCCGCAGCAGACTAAAAAAGGTTATCGAGGAATGCCAGGAAATGGGCTTTACTATGCATGCCGGACCAGAGCCGGAGTTTTTTCTATTTAAACTGGATGAAAATGGCGAACCAACAATTAAAACCCATGACAGAGGAGGATATTTTGATCTCTCGCCTGTCGATAAGGGGGAGAGTGCCAGAAGAGATATTTCTATTGCTCTCGAGGAGATGGGTTTTGAGGTAGAAACCTCTCATCATGAAGTTGCTGCGGGCCAGCATGAGATCGACTTTCATCACAATCCGGTGCTTAAGACGGCGGATAATATAGCCACCTTTGAATATGTTACCAAAACCATTGCTCGAGACCACGGCCTTCACGCAACCTTCATGCCCAAACCCATTGCCGGTATCAATGGTTCGG
This sequence comes from uncultured Halanaerobiaceae bacterium, assembly GCA_964630835.1. Classification (GTDB taxonomy): domain Bacteria; phylum Bacillota; class Halanaerobiia; order Halanaerobiales; family Halarsenatibacteraceae; genus Halarsenatibacter. Next base: position 3,701 of record CAZVZM010000052.1, on the reverse strand, counting down.
GAATGCATGTCCACCAATCTCTATTTAAAAACGGAAGCAATGTTTTTTACGACCCCGAAGATGATCTGGAATTAAGCCAGGAGGCCTATCATTATATTGGGGGACTTCTGGAGTTTGCTCCCGAATACACGGCTATAACAAATCCCACAATAAATTCTTACAAGCGGCTGGTGCCCGGATATGAGGCCCCGGTTTACATATCCTGGTCTACCTGCAACCGCAGTGCCCTGGTTCGGGTCCCTGCTCCCAGAGGAAAAGGCACCCGGGTTGAGCTGAGAAATCCCGATCCCTCCTCCAATCCCTATCTGGCCATGGCTGTAATGCTTAAGGCAGGACTGGAGGGAATAAAAAGGGAGATATCTCCGGGAGAAGAAACTGTAGAAAATATTTATAATCTCGGCCGCGAAGCCAGAGCGGAAAAAGGTATTACCAGCCTGCCCGGCAATATAAGGCGGGCGGTGGAGGAGTTAAAAGAGAGTAAACTGATGCGTGAAGCCCTGGGCGATCATATTTTCAAAAACTTTATCCGGGCCAAGGAGCTGGAATGGCAGGAATACAGCAGCCAGGTGCACGAATGGGAAATAGACAGATATTTGCTAAAATATTAATTGCATTGTATCCCTCCTGTAAAAATATGAGTTTATAAAGCAGGTTAATGGCCAGGGTTATTGGGTTTAATAATCATGGAAGAGGCCCGCGGTGCAGAAATTTAAGTTGAAACATTGCATTGTATCATCGGTGATTAGCTATTCAAGGTCCAGCATATCAGTCAATTTATCAAGAAAAAATTCCACATCTGTGATCAGTCCTATAGCCTGGCTGCTGCCTCGATCGGACAGTTTTGTAACAGCATCACTGTTTATGTCTACGCAAACTGTTTTGGTGGAAGCTGGAAGCATATTACCTGTGGCGATGGAATGCAGCATTGTAGCCAGCATAAATACCATATCTGCCCGTCGGGCCAGTTCTTTCATTTTTTCCTGAGCTTCGAGAGTATCTTTTATAGTTTCCGGCAAAGGACCATCATCCCTGATTGAGCCTGCAAGAATATAATCCACATTATTTTTCACAGTTTCATACATAATTCCCCGGTTTAAAATACCTTTTTCCACTGCGTTTTCAATGGAGCCAGCTGCCCTTATCCTGTTGATGGCTCTCATATGCATGCCGCGTTTCTGGCTGCAGGCTTTTCTGCTGTTTCTTTTCTTTTTTTCGTTTTTTTTGTTCCGCACCTGACAATCAAGCGATGTCCCAAATAGGGCAGATTCTATATCATGAACTGCCAGTGCATTGCCAGCCAGCAGTGTATCCACATATCCAGATTCAATCATTTTTGCAGTGCAATTACTAATATTTTCGGTAAGTTTATAGAATATGAATTTAAACAGCGGTTAAGAAGGATTTGAACTTCTTTATGGGTAATAGTATTAAAGAGGTTAAGCATCATAAAAATAATTTCCAGCATATTACAACAATTATTTAAAAGGAGTTGGTTTATCTGTGAGTTTGCTGCAGGAGACCTGCGAGAAAATTGATGAGCTCGATGAAAAAAAGATGAAGGCCGCCCGGGAGAGAATAAACTCGTTAATCAAACCTCCAGGGAGTCTGGGTAAGCTGGAGGAACTGGCTGAAAAATTGAGCGGTATAACTGGCGAACTATATCCGGATGTAAACAATAGAGTTCATATACTTATGGCCGGTGATCACGGTGTTGCTAAAGAGGGAGTTAGTATCGCTCCTCAGGCCCTGACTGCCAGCATGATGAAAAGTTTTTTGACCGGAGGTGCGGCAATAAATGTTTTTTGCAGGCAGATGGATGCAGAGCTAAAAGTGGTGGATATGGGCCTGGCGGAAGATATTGAGGATGAGAATATAATCGACCAAAAAATAAAATATGCCACCGGCAACATATCAAGGGAACCGGCTATGAGCGAAAAGGAAGCAATTGAGAGTCTGGAGACAGGAATCGAATTAGCCTTTCAGGCTGCAGATGAAGGTGCGGATATAATCAGCACCGGTGAGATGGGAATTGGAAATACCACTCCCAGCAGTGCTGTGCTGGCTGCAATGACAGATTATGAGGTGAAAGAAGTTGTGGGATATGGCACCGGCATCAACGATAGCCAGAGAGAGAAAAAGATAAATATTGTCGAGCGAGCTATTTCTCAAAACCAACCGGATCCAAACAGCGCAGTCGATGTTCTGGCCGCAGTGGGTGGCCTGGAAATAGGAGGTATGGCGGGAGTAATGCTCGGGGCTGCCGCCCGATCTTTGCCGGTGCTGGTTGATGGTTTTATTTCCGGAGCAGCTGCAATGCTGGCTTATGGCATTCAGCCAGATGTAACCGGTTATCTAATCCCCTCACATAAATCGGTTGAGCCGGGACACATAAAGATTTATGAGCATCTGGGCTTAAGTCCAATGCTTGACATGGATATGCGTCTGGGCGAAGGCACCGGGGCGGTGCTGGCTCTGCCTCTGGTTGAAAGTGCTGTGAGAATGATGAGAGATATGACCACATTTTCTGAAGCGGGTATCGAGCTGGGCTAAAGCCCTTGTTTTTTGATCCGAGCTGTGCTAGTATATAAACTGCGGAAATTACGAATTTAATTTTAGCAGCTATAAACGGCTATTTTTCATCTGAACAGAAATGAGGATAAAAGTGGAGAAAAATCATCACAGGAGATTTATGAAAAAAGCTCTGGATGAGGCTGAGAAAGCCCGCCGGAGAGACGAGGTACCCATTGGAGCGGTGGTGGTACATGGCGATGAGATAATTGGTCACGGCCACAATCTCAGGGAAACCCGCCAGGATCCCACCGCTCACGCAGAAATTATTGCTCTCAGAGAGGCTGCGGGCAATCTGGATAGCTGGCGGCTTGAGGATTGTCATATGTATGTTACTCTAGAACCCTGTCCCATGTGTGCCGGTGCCCTTGTACAGGCCCGCGTGGAAAGACTCATTTATGCAGCGAAGGACCCAAAAAGCGGAGCTGTTACTTCTCTTTATGGCCTCATTTCTGATGAGAGACTCAACCACCAGATTGAGGTTATTTCGGGAATTTTTAGAGAGAAAAGCAGGAAGCTTTTGCAGGATTTTTTTGCTGAATTGCGAGAATAAAAGGCTGTCTTAACAAACAGCATTAGATATAAAAAAATGCAATATTTTTACTGGAAGGGTGGGTGAGTCTGGCTTAAACCGCTCGACTCGAAATCGAGTAGGCACTTAACCGTGCCTCGGGGGTTCGAATCCCCCCCCTTCCGCCACTTTTTTTTAGTTTTAGAGAGTAATTTAATTATTCTGAGAGGTTTTTGGGGTTTTTCAGCTTCTGGATTTTGTTTCTAAAAGAATTTTCTTACCGCAGCTATTGAAATTCCCCGGCAAAAATCCTATAATGTATTGTGCAGGAAACAGGAAACTTTTTCTCAGCTTAATAATCTTCGCGGAGAGGTGACCGAGTCTGGCTTATGGTGCATGATTGGAGATCATGTGTAGGCCTTGCTGCCTACCGAGGGTTCGAATCCCTCCCTCTCCGCCATTTTATTTTGGGCTTGAATGACTGTGTAAGATGATGTAAAATGTTATATGCAGCAGCAGTGTAACATCAATCAATTTGACAAAAAGTGTGGCCGCACTAGACGGGGCGGTAGCGGTGCCCTGTAACCTGCAAACCGCTAAGCAGGGTCGAAGGCCGCTCTGA
>CAZVZM010000051.1:0-14828 GCA_964630835.1 uncultured Halanaerobiaceae bacterium | reverse complement strand
TCCACAATATCTTTGACTTTATCAAGTTCTACCTCCAATAATTACACCTCCTGAGTAACTCAATATTTTTTCTATTCTCTGTACTGTTTCTTATTCAAGTTCCTTTTCTTCCTTCCAGTCCAGCGCTCCCACCGGACAGGCTTCAATACACTCACCGCAGTCAGTGCAGTCAACCGGCAGAGTCTCAGAGAAAGCTGTGTCAATGTGAGTCTCATAACCTCTCTGCTTAAACCCAAGAAGATATTCGTTGACTACTTCCCGGCATATCTTTACACATATACCGCATTTGACGCATTTCATCCTATCCATCATAATCTTCGGATGTTTATTGTCATAGCCGAAGTCCAGCTTTTCATTGCCTTCAAAATATTCTGGATCGGCATTATAGACCTCGGAATGATCTCTGAGTCCGCAATCATCTTTGGCAGTACAGCTGCACTCAAAACAGCGCTCGCCTTCCTCTTCCATGCCCTCAGGAGAAATTGTAGAGGTAACTTCTTCAAAGGATTTTATCCTCTCTTCCGCATCCTGATGAGGGAGCTCAACCCTTTTCTGATCAGCTGGCTCCTCAATATAGACAAGATCATCCTCGCTCAATGACTGCCAGTGACCCCGGGTGACGTTTACCTGATAGGATTCGCTAAAATCCTCACCTGCAAGATAGGCCTCAACATTCTCTGCCGCTTTGCGGGCAGCGGCCACCGCCTCTACAACTGTAGCAGGTCCTGTTACACAATCTCCGGCGGCAAAAACATTGTCCTCAACAAGGTGAGAATCCTCTTTAACATCCACATCTCCCCAGTCATTTGTGGGGACACCTTCAGGGGCAATTGTATTCTGACCGATGGCGGCAATTACCGTATCGGCGGTCACCTCAAATTCGCTTCCTTCGATGGGAATAGGCCGCCTTCTTCCGGAAGCATCTGGCTCGCCCAGTTCCATCTCTATGCATTCCAGAACCAGCCTGCCATCTTCCTCTCTCAAGCTCACGGGCTGACTGAGAAATTCAAAATTACAGCCCTCTTCCCGGGCTTCATCTATCTCAATCTGCTCCGCGGGCATCTGTTTCTCTGTGCGGCGGTAATAACAGTGCACATCATCATCCGTGAGGCGCAGGGTTGAGCGGACACAGTCCATGGCTGTATTTCCGCCCCCTACAACTATGGTTTCACCCGGGTCTTCCATTTCGAAATCCTGATGGGACAGCTTTTCCAGGTAATCTATACCTCCCCAGGCCATCTCTTCTCCTTCGGTGCGCATGGAGCTGGGCTCCCAGCTGCCCAGCGCGATGATGACCGCATCGTAGGCCTGCTTGAGCTCATCCAGCTCAATATCTTCTCCCAGCTCCTGATCGCAGTATATCTCCACCCCATCCATGTCATAGTAATGCTGCAGCTCTTTGTCGAGAAGATCTTTGGGCAGGCGATATTCCGGTATCCCATAGCGCAGCATACCGCCGGGCTTCTCTCGCTTTTCGTACACATCAGAAGCGATACCTTTTTTGCGCAGGAAGTAAGCACTCCCCAATCCTGCCGGTCCCGCTCCTATAATGGCGACCTCCTCATCTTTTAGCTCCTCGCGGGGCTCAACATATTCATCATAATGCAGATCAGCTGCCAGGCGTTTGAAGTCATTGATAGCCACCGCTTCTTCATCTTCTTTAACATTGCGGCGGCAGTCATCCTCGCAGAAGCGTGGACACACACGCCCTATGCTCATGGGAAAGGGAATTCTTTCCTTGATAATTTCCAGGGCCTTTTCAAAATCGCCCTCGCGGCCTGCGCGCACGTATTCCTCTACTTTAGCATGGGCGGGACATGCCAGGGTGCAGGGAGCCTCGCAATCTCCCGAATGTTCCGACAGGAGCAGATCCAGAGCTGTTTTTCGCATATCTTTTACCTCTTCGGAAAAAGCTTCAATTTCCATATCATCCACTATTGTGCTGGTGCAGGAAGTCTGCCAATCTCCCGTCTCAACATCCTTTATTACACATACAAAACAGGAGGTGTTCTCGCTGATATCATCGTGATGACAGAGAGTGGGTATTTCTATACCGTTATCTCTGGCAGCTTCCAGAATTGTCTGGCCTGGACTTACCTGAAATGTTTCACCGTCAATTGTGAGATTAACTTTGGACATCAACTTTACCTCCCTTTCTTACCCTTGATATAGCATCGACCGGACAGACCTCTATACAGCTGTTACATCGGGTGCATGCTTCATCATCAACTTCAAATTCCTCACTGATGGCGTCGACAGGACAGGCTTCTATACAATTTTCACACTCTATGCATATATCATCGTCCAGATATATCTCCACGAGAGCGCTGCATTCGAAGGCGGGACAATAATCTTCTTCGACATGGCTTAAATACTCATCCCGAAAGTAGTCAAGGGTGGTGAGAACAGGGTTGGGAGCAGTCTGCCCCAGACCGCAGAGGGAACTCTTTATGATTTTGTGGCTGAGGTCTTCCAGATCATCCACATCTTTGACCGTTCCCTCTCCTCCTGTTATCCTTTCCAGTTTCTCCAGCATGCGTTTTGTCCCCACCCGACAAAACGTGCATTTTCCGCAGCTCTCCTCGGTGGTAAAATCGAGGAAGTATCGGGCGGTCTCCACCATACAGCGGCCTTTGCTGATCACTATTAAACCTCCCGAGCCCATAATAGCGCCCAGGTCGGTGAGAGAGTCGTAGTCCACAGGTGTATCAAAATGTTCCTCGGGTATACAGCCGCCGCTGGGACCGCCAATCTGGACGGCTTTGACACTGCCCTCTTCTGCTCCTCCTATCCCATATACTACATCATGTATAGAGATACCCATGGGCACCTCGACGAGACCGGTGTATTCCAGATCACCTGCAAGAGCAAAGAGTTTGGTGCCGGTGCTGTTCTCAGTTCCTTTTTCGGAAAAACTTTCTCCCCCTTCTCTGATAATGAGAGGTATATTGGAGAAAGTTTCCACGTTGTTAATCAGAGTGGGACGCCCCTTAAATCCTTCATCTGTGGGGTAAGGTGGGCGGTAACGAGGATTTCCCCGTTTGCCCTCGAGTGAGTGGATCATGGCGGTCTCCTCACCGCAGACAAAAGCTCCAGCCCCCTCTTTGACAACTATATCAACTTCTCTGCCGTTGAGATTATTAAGCCCCTCCTCTTTAATTTTATCGATGGCCATATTTAATCTCTTTACGGCAAGAGGATATTCCGCCCTGCAGTAGATAAATAGCTCGCTGGCACCGGTAGCATAGGCTCCTATAAGCATCCCCTCGAGCAGCTGATGGGGCAGAGACTCCATCAGTGTCCGATCCATGAATGCTCCGGGATCACCCTCGTCGGCGTTGCAGATCAACACTTTTTCTTCTTCCTCTTTGGCGGCCAGAAAATCCCACTTCATGCCGGTGGGAAATCCCCCGCCTCCGCGGCCGCGAAGGCCAGATGTTTTAACTTCCTCCACAATTTCTTCCGGATCCATCTCCAGAGCCTGATGTAATGCCCTGTATCCACCATTATCTCTGTATTCGGGCAGAGAGTTTGGCTCTATTTTTCCGGCAAGCTCGGTGACATATTTTTCTTCCCACTCCTCCCGAACTTTGGGGGGCTCAAAGCGGGAGAAATCTTCCAGATCAAGCATTTTCTCTATAAAATCCTCTTCTGGCTCCACATCGCGATAAATTATATTTTCATCTTCTGTTTCAATTTCCACCAGAGGCTCACCATAACAATGACCTATACACCCTACTTCAATTACATTTTCTTCAGGAGCTACTTCTTCAATTTTTTCCTTCACCTCAGTGGCACCGGCAGCAATGCCGCAGCTGGCCATCCCGACTTTAATACGCTTTATCATTATTCTGCAGCCTCCCTCTGACGATAATCATCGAGAATGTCAAGTATTTTTTCCCTGGTAAGATTGCCATATACTTTGCCGTTAATGCTGACTACAGGAGCCAGACTGCAGCAGCCAAGACAGGCCACAGCCTCCAGGGAAAACAAACCTTCATCATCTGTTTCCCCTTCCTCGATCCCGAGCTCATCGCTTATCCAGCCCAGGACAAGACTGGAACCCTTTATGTGACAGGCTGTGCCATCGCAAACCAGTATCTGATATTTGCCCGGTTTAACCCTTTTAAACTGAGTATAAAAACTGACTACACCTTCAACTTCAACAGGAGCCATATCAAAATGTTCGCTTACCTTTTTAACCGCTTCATCGGAAATGAAGCCTTCCTCTCTCTGCTCCATCTGCAGTGCTTTGATCAGGTTTGATTCATCAGCAGCCAGATCTGAAATATCACCCAAAATTACCAGCTCCTTCAATTTTGTTTTGGAATGTTTTTGCATTGCTCCTGCAATTTTGTAATAGGGTCACCGGTTATATCATGCATCCTATTAATCAGGAGTAAATTAGTTTAATTTTGATTTTCTATTCACAATAAATATTCCGGATTTTTTTCCGAAATCCTCCTTTGTTCTTTAATCTCAAAATTTTGTATTTTTCTTTTTAAAGGAAATTTCCCTGATTTTAACTTTTCAGCTCTTCGATTCTTTCATTAACCTGTTTTAACTCCTGTTTGTATTCTTTCAATTTCTCACGCTCTTCATCGACTATTTCATCGGGAGCTTTTTCCACAAAATCATCATTATTCAGCTTACCGCGAGCCCTCTCAATTTCGGACTGCAGATCCTGTTTTTCTTCCTCCAGGCGGGCTATCTCCTCCTCTATATCGATCATCTCTTCCAGAGGTAAAATAATTTCGATATCCTGCACCACTGCTGTAGCAGCTTTGTCGGGGGGAGAAGAAATCTCTTCCTCGACAGTCATATCAGCCACACCGGCCAGTTCCTGGATATATATCTGGCCTTCAGAAATTACTCTGCGCCCCCTCTCTCCGGCAGAGATAAGAGCAGTTATATCCTGTCCGGGATCAACGCGCATTTCTCCGCGAATATTGCGGATGGAGCGTATTGTCTCCTGGAGCATTTCCATGTTTTCTGCAGCTTTTTCGTTCGTCAGCTCTTCATTGACCTCAGGCCAGTCCTGCATCATAATGCTGCCTTCGGTGCCGGGAAGCTTATGCCAGATTTCTTCTGTGATGAAGGGCATAACCGGATGCAGAAGCTTTAAAATTTCTGAGAGCAGGTATTGAGCGGTGCGCAGAGCGGACTGCTGCTCTGCTTCATCATCGGTATTATACAGATGAGGCTTGATAAGCTCAAGATACCAGTCGCAAAATTCGCCCCAGATAAAATCATAGAGAGTCTGGCTCACCTCTCCGAAAAGAAACTTCTCCATATTGGTATTGATCTCATCCACTATTTCATTAAAGCGGTGCAGCATCCAGCGGGAAGCCTGATTTAACTCCTCCTTATTTTCAGGAAGCCGGCAGGGAGTATCCTCATCTAGATTCATGAGCAGAAATCGCGAGGCATTCCAGATTTTATTGGCAAAATTGCGGCTGGCTTCAAGCCTTTCCTCCCGAAAGCGGCGATCATTGCCGGGGGTGGCTCCTGTGATGAGCATAAAGCGCAGTGTATCCGCACCGTAATCTTCAATTACCTCCAGGGGATCAATGCCGGTTCCCAGCGATTTGCTCATCTTGCGGCCATCACTGGCCAGTATCAACCCATGCACGTATACATCTGAAAAGGGCTCTTCTCCCATGCAGTATAGCCCCATAAAAATCATTCGCGCAACCCAGAAAAATATTATATCTCTACCGGTTACAAGCACATCAGTGGGATAAAAATGCTCAAGATCTTCTGTCTCCTCGGGCCAGCCCAGGGTGGAAAAGGGCCATAAAGCTGAGGAAAACCAGGTATCGAGCACATCTTCATCCTGCTCTATATTTTCGCTGCCGCACTCTTTACATCTTTTCAGATCCTGGCGGGAAACATTTTCCGCCCCGCAATCCTGACAGTACCAGACGGGAATTCTGTGACCCCACCAGAGCTGACGGGATATGCACCAGTCTTCGATGTTTTCCATCCAGTTGAGATAAACGCGGGTAAATCTCTCCGGAACAAAATTTACATCTCCCTCTTTCACCGCATCAATGGCGGGCTGAGCCAGAGGCTCCATCTCTACAAACCACTGCTGGGAGATCATAGGCTCCACTTTTTCATCGCACCGGTAACATCGCCCCACCGAATGATCGTGCTTTTCAACTTTTTCCAGAAGTCCTTCTTCTTTGAGGTCCTCCACAACCTTCTCACGACACTCCTCACGACTGAGGCCGGCATATTCACCTGCGGCTTCGCTCATTCTGCCGTAAAAGTCCATCACCTGTATCTTTTTCAGCTCATGACGCTCTCCCATTTCAAAATCATTGGGGTCATGGGCGGGAGTAACTTTAACAATACCTGTGCCAAAATCGCTATCCACAAAATCATCTTCAACAATGGGAAGCGGCCGCTCCATAAGAGGAAGGACTGCTGTTTTGCCGACCAGATGGGAATTTCTTTCGTCATCGGGGTTAACAGCAACACCTGTATCGCCGAGCATTGTTTCCGGCCGGGTGGTGGCGACGGTAATGTATCCATCCTCATCTTTTAAAGGATAACGAACATGGTAAAGCCTGCCTGTTTCTTCCTCGTGTTCAACCTCAAGATCGGAGAGGGATGTTTCACAGCTGGGACACCAGTTTACAATATAATCTCCCTTGTAAATCAAATCATCCTCGTACAATCTGACGAAAGCCTCCCGCACCGCCCGAGAACAACCATCATCCATTGTAAATCTCTCGCGGCTCCAGTCACATGATGCTCCCAGGTCACGAATCTGGCGGGAAATTTTTCCGCCATACTCTTCCTTCCAATCCCATGCTCTTTCCAGAAATCCTTTTCGGCCTACCTCCTCTTTGCTCAAACCTTCCTCCCTTAATTGATCTACAACTTTAACCTCAGTGGCTATGCTGGCGTGGTCGGTGCCGGGCAGCCAGAGAGCATTATATCCCTGCATACGCCTCCAGCGAATGATAATATCCTGCAGGGTGCTGTCCAGGGCATGCCCCAGATGAAGCTCACCGGTAACATTTGGAGGAGGCATCATTATTGTAAATGGCTCTCTATCTTCCTCAACTCCGGGAGTAAAATAGCCTTCTTCCTCCCAAAAATTGTACCACTTCTTTTCCACCCTGTCGGGATCGTAGGTCTTGGGCAGCTGTTCAGTCATTTTGTACCACTCCTTTATGTTGATTTCGATTATTCACCAGCTGATGTGGATAAGAACCCAATTTAAAATAAATAATTCCCTTTCGCCCGCTCAGGACGAAAGGGATATCTCGCGGTACCACCTGATTTCCAGCCTATAAGTCAGGATACATTGCTCCAGACAAATATAGGCTGACAGCTCCACGATTGTGTAACGACAATCAACCGTCTGCCCCTGCAAAAACAATTGGTCTTTACAGCTCAAGCGGCTATTAAAAATTTCAGGACAGAAGCTCCAGGACGACTTCATCATGGTTACCGCTGGAGAATCTTTCAGCCAGGGATTCTCCTCTCTTTAGCGAAGTGCCATGACTACTGCTTCCCTTCTAAGCCAGTAAACCAATGATTTGATCAACTATAGAAGTATGTGAATATTTTTCCCCTTTATAATAGAGAACAGATTCCATTAATTGATTATTTACCTCAGGCAAGCTCTCATTTTACTCCTATTTAAGTTCGAACGAATCCCTTACCAGCTCGGCCTCTTCCCAAAATTCCTCGAACAGCTCACTCCTGGCAGTGTAGGAAATAACATGAGCAGTACCTTCATGGATTATAAACCATTCCTGTCGGGATATATCTTCATCCGCTTCATTTACTCCCGAATATCTCAGGGTGATCCCCGGCTTGGTCGATATTTCCACTTCGCTGCGCTCCTCAAGATAAAAATCGTTGAAAGTGCTCTCCACCTGCATAAGAACAATGTCAGCATACTCATCTAATGTAAACCGGGAGGCCAGCTCTTCAACCACAATATTAATATTGGTGGCATAATCGAAATCAGCTACTGCAAAATCATCCTCACTACCCGGAACCAAAAAAACAAACTCCTTTATCTCGCCGCCTCCCTCCTGCTGGATGACCTGCCAGCCTGAGGGAATATCAATTCTGAAAGTACCACCCTCAAAAATTTCCTGCTCGGCCTGCAGAGAACTGGCTGAAGCTGATATTATACCTGCCATCAGCAGGATAATAATACCTATCTGCAAAATGGAAATATTATTTTGGGTTTTTTTCTCAATTAATTCCGATTGGGGATAAGTGCTTGATTTTCTTTTCATTATAATTTCATTCCTTAGCTGGTTTCAAAACCAGTATTTTAACCGCCGGTACTGACTGTTTCCTCTTCAATTTCCTGCTCTATTTCGCTGCTTTTAATTTTGCTCTGACACATGCGCTTATAATGATGCGGACGGGAAATTTCTCCCCATTTTTCTGCTTTCTTTTTGAGCTTATTGTAAACAGATTGCTCAAATATATTGTCCGCTCCTTCATGAGTTGGCTCTGCTCCAGTCTTATCTACCATATCTTTAAGTTCTTCCGGGTTGTCTATAATGGGACATGGCCTGTAAAGATTATCATTGAAAGGAATTCTATCCTGATATTCTTTGAAGAGCGGATTCTGGAGTATCTCGGTCAGGGATTTGCCCTCGATATTTTCCACAGCAAAATGGACAAAGGCACAGGGCTCCACATCGCCGCTGGCATTTATATGGAAATACCTTTGCCCACCTGCAATACAACCGTTGGTAAAGTATCCATCATTCCAGAAGTCAACTATAAAGAGAGGATAATTTGACCTGACCTCAGGAATAGTCTCCACCAGTTCTTCTCTCTGTTCGGGAGTGATCATCAACTCGGGATCAGGATTACTGCCGATAGGTATATAGTGAAATAACCAGGTGTAAAATGCTCCCTTCTCAACCAGGGCCTCAATCAGTCTGGTATCTTTTGTGAGCAGGTGACAGTTTTCCCGGGTTACTGTGAAGCTAGTTCCAAAAAGGATCCCTCTTTCTTTTAAAAGTTCCATAGCCCTTTCTATCTTTCCGAAAGTCCCCTTCCCTCTTCGGCCATCTGTCTGAGGGGCAAATCCCTCCAGACTCAAAGTCGGGCTAACATTTCCCACTTCAAGCATCCTATCAGCCATTTCCTCATCAATCAGTGTGCCATTTGTATACATCATGAAGGCACAGTCCGGATGAGCCTCAAATATATCGAAAAGGCGGGGATATACTGTCGGTTCTCCGCCGGACAAAACAAAGAAATATATACCGAGCTCCTTCGCTTCGGTGATAATGCGATCTATCTGTGAAAATGAGAGTTTTTCGGAATCCTCGTATTTGCCGGCCCAGCAACCATCACAATCTAAATTGCAGGCGCTGGTGGGATCCAGAAGTATTGTATACGGCACAGAAGCTCCCAGCTCTTCACTTTTTTCTTCCCGGTAGGAAGTCCCCAGCAGAGTGGAGTTTACAAAAAAGGTCTTGGCGAGATTCTCCTGATATTTTTGATCCAGTTCGGCCGCCCTGTCAACATAATCGAGAATTACAGAATCTTCCTCCTCCACCATCTGCTCAACCTTTTCCAGGCCCGATTGATATGTCTCCATTTGAGCAAGTTTTTTAGCGAGAGAAAGAAGCCTGGGAAAATTTTCACGTGGGTCCTGACGTATATATTTTAATCCTTTTTCAACTATTTTATCGGCTGCCATTCTCTTTATCAAATCGAATTTAGAAGACATAATAATCCTCCTTTGCTGATGGTCTCTGGACCAGCAGATCATTAATACAGTCAATACCAAAAACTAAAAACTACAACAGTAAAGCCTGATTTGGCCGGGCATACATTCCGGTCTCAGCAACAGAGGTGCAGGATAAAGAACGCAGAACAGGACGCTTTATTGCTCAAGATCCATTTTGCTAAGAATTCGATAAAGATCCCCTCTCTCCTCTTCTGATAACTGAGAGAGAATTTCATCCACCAGTTCTTTGGTCTCCTGCTGATGAATAGAAAATATTTCACGCCCTTTTTGGGAAAGACTGACCTCTACAACTCTTCTGTCCTCCTGTGAACGCTCTCTCCGCACGAAATTCTGTTCATATAATCTGTCAAGGGTGCTGGAAATTGTAGTCAGAGGGGCCGACACTCTATCAGCCAGATTGGAGATTGTCATGCGCTCGTTTCTACCCAGAACTTCGATAATATAATGCTCCTGAAGGCTTAAATCCATTTCAATTGCTTCTGAGGTAAACTTGTTAAGCAGCTCCTCAATAAGCTTGCGGAAGAATTTATGCAGAACAACCTCCCGCTCCTCGTGTCTTTCCTTTTGCCTGGTGCTCATATTCCCACCTCCCTCGGTAATTACCGGAATAGCATATTTTCGTTTTCGTATCTTAATTGTATCAATACCGAGAGATAATGTCAAGTAACTCTTTAAAACGAGATTCCCGGCGACACATATATCCTCAGGCCGGAATCATCTTTATTGCCTGCAGCACCAAGACTGATCTGCGCGGGCATCCTTCCATAAGATAATTCCACATCCAGGGTTAATTCTCCTCCCCATCCTGCCATTATTTCTGTCTCACTTTCTCCTGTAATCCTGCCTCCCTCAAAAAAACCCGCCAGGCTAATTTCATCGAAAAAAAGAGGTGATATACCCATCCCCCTTTTTATCTTCCACAGAGGCATTCTGTATTCACCTGCTAGATAATCCACCTTTTTACCGCTAACTGTATCCTGCTGGGAATACCCCCTGATTGGAAAATTCCCCATCAAACCACCGAGCTCGTAAAAACCTTCCAGTTCTGTACGGGCCAGAGAGCCAAGCATATTAAAATTATGATCCCAGGGGAGTTCGAAATATTCCCTCCAGTCAAGCCTGCCATAAAAGTTGTGCTCTCGATCATGATAGGCAGTGCCGGCATTAAGTGAGATATTTCTGGTGGAAATCAAGTTATCTCTGCCAGTCTGATGGATAAAATCTATCAATCCATACAGCTGGTATATTTCATCTACTCCACTTTCACGTCTATTTTGTCGATGATAGGTCACACCCAGCCCAGAGTTAAGCTCATCAAAAATATTTACCCTTAAAGGTAGCAATCCCTGCAGGGTGTGTTCATCAACATAATAATAGGGAGAACCCCGCAATTGCCTTCCAGCTGTTCTTGAGCTGTGTTGATAAACATCAAAGCGACCCAGATTGAGTTCCAGATCCCAGTCGTAGCTGAAAGGATATTCTATGTCCCAGCCTTCGTACTCAACAGTTGCCTGATAATGCAATATTTCCAGAGGATCCCTGCCACCGAACGTGATCCCTGCATGAGCTCCGCCGGTACCTATAAAAAGGGTGGGGAAAAAATATCTGGGCCTTATATGGTCTGAAAGATTATAATCAACACTTCCAGTTTCCACCGGGTCCGTTTTTCCGGCTGCAATACCCTTCTCAGCATCAGTATACAGATTAACATCTTCATTCAAACTCTCTTCCAGAGGAAAGTGATACAGGTCGTAACCATCTGAGGAATAACCTGTGTAAATCAATGAGCGGTCCAGTGCCAGTTCCGAATTTCCTTCAATTTTGACGGGATCAAAAGCACCGGTGATTTCTGAGGTTAGCTGAGATATCTCCCCGCTTCCAATTTCATACTCATAAATATTGTGAATGCCACCCGCATCGGAGCTAAAATATATACTGTCACCTGAGGGAGACCAGGAGGGAGAAATTATATTCTCTTTTCCCCGCGTTATACGCGTTCTTTTATCATCTTCCAGATCATAAATATAGAGATCCTGAAAACCCCCGGGACGCCAGCTAACTATAGAAAGTTTATCGTCTTCTCTGTTCAGTCCGAGGTTTATAAACTGCTCTTCTTTTTCTCCCTCCAGGATGGTATTAAAACTATCCTTTTTTAAGCCTCCGGATGACTTAGCCTCCGCAAAATCAACGCTGGCAACGAAGGTTTCATCGGCCTGCCGGGCAATAAAATATATTTCACCACCCGAAACAACAGGGCTGTGAGCTCTTCCTCCTGAAGTTAATCTAATTTCCTCGTCGGCATCCAGGTCATAGGCATAAAGATCGTAAAACTGCCTGTCATGGCCGTAAATTTCCATTCTGGAAAAAATCAAAACTCCGTCGCGGGTAAAACTGTGGCCGGTTGGAGCCATTATTCCGGTAACAAGCGAGGAATCGCTCCTATCATTAAAATCAAACTTTCTCAACCCGGGATATTTCTCTCCAGAATGATAATATACGATTTGATCCTCTCCAGGAATCTGGACGGGATGATGAATTTGATGGCCAACTTCCGTTATTCTGTTGCCCCGCACTTCACCATTATCTCTGATGTCCTTAATCTCATCCAGATAATATTTTTCTCTGTCCCTTTTCCAATCCTGAAAAATTTCTCCTGCATCCCGCTCATATACCTCGGAAAAGATACTATTTAATCCACGGCCTGGATTTTCAGCATAGAGTTCGCTCAATTTTATCAGTTTTTCTTTGCCATATTTTTCCCTGAGGTAAGAAAAAATTGAAGCACCGTAGATATATACAGACTGCCCGCCCGGTGGCCAGCTCTCCAGATTGTACTGACCGTGGATTTGATCAAAATAATAAAGGTCTTCCTCATAAAAGGCAGTGCGCATGTACATATCGTATACTGCATCCTCTGCTCTCCCCCCCTCAGTGAGCATCGTTTCGGCCAGAATGGCGTAGCCCTCAAGCATCCAGTAGGGTTGAAACATGTTGGGATAGGTATAGGTGGGGACACGGCCGAAAATATTTCTTATTGAGGCGGACCCTCCTTCTCTCAGATTTAGGTGAAGGACGTGCGCATATTCATGAGCTATAAGCAGCCTGAGCCAGCTTTCAAAACTGCTGCCAAACTCACGCTGGAGGGGATGGCTGATATTTATTCTAATATGATCAAGCAGATAGGGAGTGGTAACTCCAGCTGCCCTGTCAGAATCATCTTCCAGAATGAGATGAGTTGTATCTTCTCTTTCATAGGAGTAATAATCTATCAAACCTTCGTGAACTTCTTCAGCAATTGCAGCAGCTTTTCTGGCACTGGCCTCTAATTCTTCAGGGTAATGGACGGAAAAATGATCGGTATCTATTGTCTGCCATCCGGCTGCCTCAATGCCGGCCTGCATAAAAATCAAAAAAACAGAGAATATTAACACAAATATTAGGCTCTTAGCCGGTGAAATCAAGCAGCTGGAGGTGTTCATAATCTTTCTCAAATAAATCCCCCCTTATCGGATTATCAAGGGAACAAACAAACCGCATCAAATACACTCAGCCCGGCAAGCCCTGCTTTCCAGCCGACTAATTGCCAGGTTAAATGATCTGATTTTTCAATCAGGCCATTATTGTAAAAAAATATGCTGGAAAGTTTTAGCTGCCCAACTCTTTTCATGGAAAGATATTAGGCGAAGTAACTTTAGTGAGGGATGACAATCTTAATCGCGGCTATTTTTTAAATCCGAAAATATATCCGACATAATTTTATCCTTCTCTTCGCTGTGTTCCTTAAATGTCATCAACGGAGCTTCCCAGAGAAACCGATGTTCTCCTCTGCTGCCCGTTGCATTATAAATAAATTCTAAAATTGCCGGTTCCGGGATGCAATTGAGTTTAACCTTCATCTCTCTATCCCACTTTCTTTTTTCAGGACAGAAATCATGACGCTTTAAAAGCACAATTTTATCGGTAACTTCTTTGTATTTTTCAGCTTCTTTTTCATCCATTCGAGAAAGAAGTAGGAAAGGCACCTCCAGGCTGCGTGCTGTCTTCTTTAGCTCCCTGAAAATAAGTTTCACCATATCGCTATTATCTCCGGCAGGCTCCCGGGAAATCTTTATTTTTTCCAGAGGATCAATAATCACAAAGTCAAAGCCAGAAAAATGATCGCAGATCAAACTCTGCATATCTGCCAGAGTTATCTCATCATCATCGCACATTTTGAGAAAATCATTATCGAGGAAATGCTGAAATTTCTCAGCGCTTTTGCTGATATCCTCTCTATCTTCAGGGGATTCGTTATAACCTCCTTCTTCAGGCCCTTTTACCTCATTTCCTCTTCTAAAGAGAGGAATTTCGGTATCGAGGTGGATAAATCTTTCACCGAGCTCACCCATTCCTTCATCCAGAGTAAAATACAGAACGCTATTATTTAACACCGTCATGTTGTTATAAGCAATATTTACAGCCAGAGATGTTTTGCCGACTCCGGTGGGACCTGTGAGCAGAGTTACCTCTCCTGCAGAAAGCATATTAAACTTTTCATCCAGCGCTTCATAACCCGTATCCATAGTATTACCTCCCGGAAAATCCCGGGGAATTTTGCCCGGATAATAAGTTTTAAAGAATAAATTAAAGTTACTCATTGAAACTGATATCCGGTGAAAATATAGAGGGTTTGAGCAGTTATTGTTGTTGAAAACAATTATAACCCGAATAGCCACCAATTTGCAAACATCTATTTAATTGATAACTTACTCTTAAACCGACTAAAGAGTTTTCAACATGAATTAATGTATAAATTTTGCTATAATCAAAAACAGACTGTTATTTTTGGGAGGTAATAAAGTGGGGACATTTCTTAAAGCGGTAGGGCTTTTAGGTTTATTATCCGGGGGATACAGTGTATTGACGGGGGATACAATAATGGGCATGCTTACGATACTGGCGGGAGCTTATCTTTTTCATCAGGGAAAAAAGAAATGAAAAAATTTATGGATCTCCTCCCAGGTGATGATAAAAAAGAAAGTTTAGAATCAAAAAAAACCGAGGCAGGGGCCCCGGGTGGTGGGATCTCAATTAAGGC
>CAZVZM010000050.1:0-14913 GCA_964630835.1 uncultured Halanaerobiaceae bacterium | reverse complement strand
TTTAACACATTTTCTTATTATAATCTAAATAAGAAAACAAATTTAATCACTAAAATTAAAAGTGTACGTCTGGATCACTGCCAAAATTTAGGAGGAGTGAGTATCAATATGTCTAAGTTATCCTGGTGGCAGGACACATTTTCCAGAAGAGACTTTATCTCAAAAAGCGGAACTCTGCTGGCGGCAGTCAGTCTGCTGTCTTATTTCGACTGGGAGGGAGTTAAAGCCATGGAAAAGAAAAAAACCAGAGTGGGAGTAATCAAATCTGATGATCGACGGCAAGCAGCGAGAAGAGGTTTAGATCTTGTTAACATGCCGGACCTGAGCGGCAAGCAGGTATTGATTAAGCCCAACTTCAATACAGCTGATCCGGCACCTGGCTCTACTCATAATGATACTCTGGAGGAAATCATCGATCGGCTCTGGGCTGAGGGGGCTGAAGAGGTCATCATTGGAGAGCGGAGCGGACCCCCGGACACCGAAGAAGTTATGCAAAAGAAAGGAATTTTTGAGCTGGCCGAGGATAAAAATGTTGAGGTTATTAATTTTGATAAGCTGAGCGATGATGAGCTCATTCATTTTAACAGAGATGAGCTATCCTGGCAGGATGGATTTCATGTGCCGCGCATCCTGCAGGAGGTAGATCATATTGTTGCAGCCGGCTGCCTTAAAACCCATCAGTATGGCGGACAATTTACCATGGCTCTCAAGCTGGCTGTGGGTATAATTCCTAGAGCAGGCACAAATTATATGGGGGAACTGCACGGCTCACATGAGATGCGAGATTTAATTGCCGAGATCTCTCTGGCCTATGATCCCGATCTGTACCTTATTGATGGTGTAGAGGCCTTCACTTCGGGTGGACCTGGCAGCGGGGAAAGGGTTCAGTCCAATGTAACCCTCGTAGGAACTGATCCGGTGGCAGTTGACGCGACCGGTGTAGCATGCCTGAAATATCTGGGGACAAAAGATGTGATTATGAACACTCCAACTTTTGAACTGGAGCAGATAGCAAGAGCGGCGGAAATAGGACTGGGAATCTCCGGCCCAGAACAGATTGAACCTGTAAGTGATGATCCAGCTGGAGAGGAATATATAGAGGAAATAAAAAATTATCTGGGCTAATCTTTTTTCAGATTTCTTATTATCTCGGACAAAACTTCCAGTAAATATTCAATATATTCAAGTTTTTAATACCCTTCCCCCGGGACTTTTTTCAGTTTCTTTTCTTCACTTATAACCTTTTTCTCCCAGGCGCGGGAGAAATAAATAGCAAGGCCTACAAACACTATAAATAAATTGCTCAGTATCATAGAATACCAGACACCCGTAGGTCCCAGTCCGGTATAGGTGCGGAAAAATAGAATTAACGGTATGCGCATAGCCCAGAGTCTTCCAACCATCATTATCATGGCAAAAACGGTATGGCCTGACCCCTGAAATGTTCCGATGAAAACCGCGAAAAACCCCATCAGGGGGAGTGTCAGGACTATCAGCTGCAGATATTCGACAGTTTGCGTGAAAACAATCTCTTCTCCCGTGAAAAATCCCGCTAAAGAGGGGATAAAATTATAAAAAGCCAGGCTGGCTCCAGCAAGCATTATAGTAGAGGCCATAGCGCTGAGTTTAACGGCTTTGCGGGCCCTCATGATTTGATCTGCTCCCAGATTTTGTCCTATCACAGTTGCCAGGGCAGTGCCTATGCCCATAGCAGGCATGATAGTAAACGATGAGATGCGATTTCCTATGCCAAAGGCAGCGATTGTTTCATTGCCGTAGGCAATTATAAACATATTTAAAAATATAAAACCGAAAGCTTCCATCGATTGCCCGATACAGTTGGGGAGGGCTACTCTGATTAAATTAAACATTTTAGTTCCCGGTTTTATATCGGCCAGGCCGATCTGAAGGCTATCTTCAGAATCATCCGCCAGAGTTTTTAAACCGCAGGCAGCAAATATGCCCCGGGAAAAAACTGTGGCAATGGCCGCTCCCGCGATTCCAAAACTAAATCCAAAAATTAATAGAGGATCAAGGACAATATTTAAAGTCAGTGAAGCCAGTTTCAATTTCATGGGGGTAAATGTGTCACCCTGCCCCTGAAGAATGGCTGAATAGGCAAGAAATAAAAATAATCCTGGCATCCCCACCATCATAATTCTTAGAAAAATCACTCCATTTTGCAGCACTTCCCCCTCTCCTCCCATAAAACTGACCAGCTGAGGACTTAATAGCGCGGCGGGAAGACCGAGGACGAGTGAGAGAATAAAAGAAATGGAGATTAACTCGCCGGCTACCTGACGGGCATCATCTCTCCTGCCATCTCCAATATACTGAGCTATCAGTGAAGTTCCGGCGATGTTCATTCCTATACCTATTGCCAGAAACAGATATATCACAGGCCAGACTAAAGTCATGGCTGCCATCGGTATAGAACCTAAGCGACTGACAAAAAAAGTATCGGTCAAATTATAAACTGACTGAACAACATTGTTTACCATAATTGGACCTGCCAGCACCAGTATTGCTTTAATTATACTGCCATTGAGGATAAGCTCCTGATTATTATCGAGATACTTCATTGAAAACACCTCAGATTTGTTCAACTACGGAAATAGTGATAAATTTCTTCTGATAAAGTAAATAAAAGCAATAATATTATACAATTGTTTTAAAGATATTGCAAGCAAAATTGATATATTTAATTATGGATTTTAAATTATTGCCCTTAACTTGTTATAAATAATCTGGTATAATATTTTTGATCCTTCAAAATAATTTATACATGGTAAGTATATTAAAGATTCTATTTCAACTACATTAAACAGACATCTATGATTAAATCAGTTTATCCAAAAAGTTTTCCGGGAGGGTGTGCTTTGAAAATTTTGTCGGAAGCAAGAGATATGGCAGATGAAATTATTGATTTCAGGCGAAAGCTTCATAAAAATCCCGAATTGAGCTTTGAAGAGGAAAAAACAGGCAAATTTATCACTGAACGTCTGAAGGAATTTGGATTTGATCGAGTTAAAGATAATATTGGGGGGGAAGGAGTAGTTGGGCTTCTCAGTCCTGACAAAAACAACATAAATGACAGGAAAACAGTTGCTTTAAGAGCTGATATGGATGCTCTGCCTATAGAAGAAAATAACGATCACGGATTTGTTTCACAAAATAAAGGGGTCATGCACGCCTGCGGCCACGACGTACATATGGCTGCAGTTTTAGGAGCCGCTAAAATTTTAGCCGAATACAAAAATGATATCGAATGCAATATCAAGGTAATATTTCAACCAGCAGAAGAAAAACTCGAAGGAGCAAAGGCCATGATAGAGGACGGCGCCCTGGAAAGACCTTCTGTAGATGCTATTTTCGGTTTGCATGTCGATCCCGATATAGAAGCAGGAAAAATTGGAATTAAGCATGGCAATATGATGGCTTCATCTGATCTCCTGACTTTAGCAGTCGAAGGAAATTCCTCTCATGCTGCCAGGCCTCATCAGGGCACAGATCCAATAACTATAGCCGGTCACGTGATTACCGTTCTGCAGAATGTTATCTCAAGAGAAATATCTGCTCGTGAAGCCGCCGTTATCTCCTTCGGTAAAATTTCAGGAGGAGAAGCTTCAAATATAATTCCTGAAATTGTAAATTTAGAAGGAACTCTCAGAACTTTAAATTCTGAAGTGCGCAAAAATGTTCTCAAAAAGATGGAAAGAGCTATTTATCATACCGGCCGTTCCTTGGATGGAAATATAAGATTTGAACACAAACAGACCAGTCCAGTACTTGCCTGCGATGATAATTTAGTAAATCTTGTAAAAAGCACCGTTAAAAAAGAACTCGGCAGGGAAAAATTGGCTGAGTTAAGCAGCGGGATTATGGGCAGTGAGGATTTTGCTTTTTATCTCGAAAAGGTGCCGGGCGCATTTTTTAGATTGGGAATCCACAATAGGGAAAAGAATTGTATATATCCCCTGCACAATCCCGGCTTCAAAGTCGATGAAAATGTTATACCAGTAGGTTCTGCTGTTTTAGCCTCAACGGCGATTAATATACATCAACATTCCTAAATTAACTTATAGCAAAATTAATATAATTACAACTTTAATATGATTGCAATTGATGAAGTCGTTATAAGCAAAGCTTCGAAACTATGATCCTCAATATTGGTCATTCTATCAATCAGATTGGCAGTAAAATTACTTTTTACTAAAGAAAGGAAGAGTAAAATGAAAAAATTGAAAATAGCTTTAATTGTAATACCACTTCTCTTAATAGTTGGAGCAACATTTATTGTTGTCAGCAGCTATTTTGAACATCGCGAGTTAGTGGAGCAGGAAAAGCAAGAATATCCAGCTCCCGGTGTCTCCGTGGATGTCAATGATGATGGCAGTTCTCTCCACGTTTACGCAAAAGGTGAAGGAGATCATACTCTTATTTTTATGTCGGGGCTCGGCACCAGTTCTCCATTCTATGATTTTAAAGCTCTTTACGATAAACTTTCTGATGACCACCGCATTGCCGTGGTCGAACGAGCCGGTTATGGATGGAGTGATATCACCTCCAGTCCCAGAGACATAGATACTGTGCTGGAAGAAACGCGAACTGCACTGTCTCTGGCCGGAGAAAATCCTCCGTATTTTCTTTTTCCCCATTCTCTTTCTGGAATGGAAGCTACTCACTGGGCTAATCTATATGAAGAAGAAATCAAAGCAATTATCGGCCTGGATCCCCTGGTGCCTGAATATTATGAACAGACAGAAGAACCCCCCTCTCTTTCCCGGGTGGTATCTCTTCTGGCTCGCACAGGGCTCATGAGACAGCAGCCAGATGTTTGCCGCAATAATTTTCAGGCAATAGAAAAAGGACATTTAACAGAGAAGGAAATAGAAGCCGCCTGTTCTATCTTTTTCCGTCGCACCTTAACAAAAAATATGTGGGAAGAAGCTGACTCAGTGCCGGCAAATTCTCAGAGGGTTTTGGAAGAGGATGAATCCGATGTGCCTTTCCATGTTTTTATTTCCGGCGAAGGAGAAGAGATATGGAAGGATATTTTGAGCAGAAATGCAGAAGCTCGCGGGGGAGAATATTTCATTCTGGATGCAGAACACTATATTCATCTGGATGAACCGGGATTTATTGCAGAAAAAAGCCGAGAAATAATAGGCAGAGCAGAAGCAGAATAACTCATTCAGAAAACATGTTCAATTTCCCTGTAGAATATCCTAATATTTTTACTGTGTAATTTTCTGCAATTTTTTCTCAATTGCCATTATTTTTTTCTCAGATGCGGCGTAACACATTTCTATAATGAGCTGAAACACAGAACCCGCCGGGTTTGCAGATTAAATCCGGCGGGTAAGTTTATATTTTTCTTTTTAATCCTTACATATAGGCAGCTGCGGCCATCACAATAACCATGTAAAGGACTGAAAAAATAACCGACGCTTTGATAGCAGTATTATAGGCCTCTTTACTAACAGATTTGCCATCTTCCTCGCTTTCAATACTTTTTGTCTTTAATTTGTAGGCCGCAAAACCGACTATCAACATGCCGATAGCTAGCGAAACTACCCTCCAGAGAGTGGCATCTGTCATTATTACACCTCCTAAGGTTTTCTATCGTAAATTTATTTTTCTACCGGTCATTTTTCTTTTTCATAGATCTTTTGACAATACCAAATCTTGCCTGGATATTCTACTTTCTGCGAGCCGGCTTAAAGGTGCTGTCAAGATAGGGGACGAAGATATTCATAACCAGAATCCCAAAGGCGACTCCTTCAGGAAGCCAGCCCCAGAATCTCATGCTCATTATGATCAATCCTATGCCAATTCCAAATATAATCTGTCCTTTTGAATATTTTGGAGAGGTCATCGGATCGGTGGCATAAAAGAAAGCTCCTATCATGACACTTCCTGTAAAGATGTGAAATAGAGGATTATGGCCCATCACCAGAGCAAACAGAGCTACAGTGCCTATAATGCTGGCCGGAATCCTCCACCTGGCATATTTTTTATAAATGATGTAAGCTCCCCCTGCCAGGATTAAAAGGCCCGAAAGTTCTCCTAAACTGCCCGAAACCAGTCCCAGGAAAGCGTCCCCACTTGCTACCATCTCGCCCGTATCCCAGAAATTAGTCAAAGGAGTGGCAGTGCTGGTCAGATCCACTCTGGCCCTCCAGGGTGATAGAGCCTCGGGGAAGGCAAAAATGAGAAACAATCTACCCAGCAAAGCGGGATTGAAGAGATTCCGGGCAAAACCTCCGAAAATCTCTTTGCCCACAATCACTCCAAATGCCACAGAGATGACCGCTGCGTATACCGGAGTGGAAGGCGAAAGCGTGAAAGCAAAAAGCAGACCCGTAACCACTCCACTGTAATTGCTTATTTTCAGAGGTTTGCCGGTTAATTTTTGATAGACTGCTTCTGAAGCCACGGCTGCTATTATAGAAGAAACTATTAGAATTAAAGCCGATAGTCTGTAACTATATATAGCATATAAAGTCGCTGGAATCAGGGCCAGTAATACACCTTTCATCATTTTCATTTTATAAAACCCCCTCGTTTTCTATTTGTTTATGTATGCTGTATCTTCACCTTAAATGCATATTATCAAAAAAGCATCTCTTTCGCAAATAATAATGGTTATTAGTAATAAATTCTTTGTCTTATTAATTTTAGGATAAAGGGCTTAATGTCATATTTCTGGATTGCAGTTCAAAATTTTTTTCAGATCATAATAATTATCCTTCAAAACTCAACTTGCATGAACATACTCTAAACATCAATTTTATAAAAAAATCCTAAATCATCATATAAATAATTTTAATAGCAGGAATAATTCTTGCAATAAAGAAATATGTAACCGACACTTTATTAAAAAACTCAGGTGGTGATGTTATGAAAAAATTGAGGGACGTGATGCTGGCCCGCGAGGAGAATGAGGAGATAGTCTTAGGCAATGCCGCCCTGGTGCGTGCAATGGTAGAAGCCGGCACAAGAGTGGTCACATCCTATCCCGGATCGCCCACACCGGAGATAGCCGAGGCCATCCGCTCCATCCCCCGGGAGGAGCGCCCCTTCTATTTTGAGTTTTCTACCAATGAGAAGGTGGCCACCGAGGTAGCCTTTGGTGCTTCCATCAACGGTCATCTTTCCACGGCTTTTTTCAAGAGCGTGGGTTTAAATGTGGCGGCTGATACTTTCGTCCAGCTCAGCCTTATGGAGTTAATCGGTGGTATGGTCATTGTGCTGGGGGATGATCCGGGTGCCAACTCCTCCCAGAATGAGCAGGATAACCTTCATTACTCAAAGCTTTCCTATACACCAGTGCTGGAACCTTCCACGCCGCAGGAAGTTTATGAGTTTTACAGGGAGGCGGCCGAGATCTCCCGCCAGGAGAATATGCCCATTATTTTACGACTGACCACCCATGTCTGCCATGCCAAGGAGAAGGTCTCTTTTGGCAGCTGGAAACCCGTGGAATTTGACGATAGGCCGCAGTTTGCCTCCGAAAATGGTCCCTATGTTCCTATCACCGATACCGTCTTCCCCATGAAAAGAAGAGCGCTCAACAGGCGCGAGAAGGTCAGTCACATGGTGCGGGAGCGCGGTCTGAATGAGATCAAAGATAATGGCAACGAAAGGCGCGGCATCATCACCAGCGGTATGCCCCATCAGTCTCTGCTGGATGTGCTGGAGCTGGCTGAGCAGGAAGACACCGAAGCAGAAAGGCCCGACATACTGAAGTTGGGCGCCGTGCAGCCTCTAAACGAGCAGGAAATCGCAGAATTTCTCCAGCAGCATGAGGAAGTTAAGATACTTGAGGAGCTGGATGCCGTCCTGGAAAAAGATATCAAGGCTCTGGCCTTCGACGAAAATATAGATGTCAAAATAATCGGTAAAAAGGGTATAGAGGACTGGATTGGCGAGTACACCCCGGATAAGGTGGCAGAAGTTCTGCACAAGATCTGGCCCGATTTGATCCCGGAAGAAATTATCACAGCCCGGGAGGAGCGTCAGTCACCCCTCGCTCCCAGACCGCCACAGATGTGCCCCGGCTGCGGTCACCGCTCCGCCTTCCACCCCATCAAAAAAGCACTCGAAGAACAGGATATAACTGTAGCCGATATCGGCTGTCACACCCTCGGCTATCTTCCGCCCTATAATATGGGCGAAGTGCTCCTGTGTATGGGGCATTCCACCGGCACAGGCTCCGGTCTATCTCTCTTCAATGAAGAGAGGAGAGTTGTGGCTTTTATCGGCGATTCCACGCTCTATCATGCCGGGCTGCCGGGTATAGTCAATGCTGTCTTTAACGATCATGATCTGACGCTGGTGGTCATGGAAAATAACACCACCGCCATGACAGGCCATCAAAATAATCCCTCCAGCGGCGGCAATTTCAACGAACCCGTTGATGACATTCCCATCCGCGAACTGCTGGAAGGTCTTGGTGTGGATGATATCACCGGTGTTGACACCTATAATCAGGAAAAACTGAAGGAGCTGATCGAAGGAGCCGTGGAGCGAGAAGGCTTCAATGTCGTCATCGCCCATCATCCCTGTATGCTCAAGTTCACGCGCGAACAGCGCCGCCGGGGAGAATTTCAGGACCGCAATGTGCGCATAGATCAGGAAAAATGTGCACAGATATATGAATGTGTGCAGGAATTCGCCTGCCCCACATTTCAGAAAGAGGAGGATGGCACCATCCGGGTGCACGAAGATATATGCATTGGAGATGGCTCCTGTCTGCAGACCTGTCCCACCCGGGCTATAGAGTTCGTGACCGGGGAAAACTCAGGGGGTGAGAGTGATGAGTGAAGCTGAAGATAAGATTACCGGAACCGCAGACAGAGAAGAGATGGCTGTTCCCGAGAGCGAACGGACTGACCGACTGGATCTATATATGATAGGAGTGGGCGGACAGGGTATAAACATGCTCAGCGAGGCCATGATCAGAGCTGCCGATTATGCCGGCTATAATGTGCGTGGGGTTGATACCCACGGTCTGGCCCAGCGCGGCGGCATGGTAGTTTCCAATCTGCGATTGGGTGAGGGTATACATTCCCCCCTTATACAGAAAGGGCAGGCCGATTTGGTCATCGCTCTTGAGCGCAATGAGGCCCTGCGCGGTATGTCCACACATCTAAAACTTGGGGGAGAGCTTATCTACTATGATGTATCCTGGCAAACTATATCAACTCGCCTGGACAGAGAGGAAGACACAACAACCGATAAGCTGAAAAAACATGCAGAAAAATACGATGCTGAGATCACCAGAGTTTACAGGGATGATCTGGAGGACTCCCGCATGCAGAACGTGGCTTTGATGGGGCATATGGCCCGGGAGGGCAAAATACCCGGCCTCCGGCCAGAACACTATCGCCAGGCTCTGCGCGATCTCATGAGAGGCTCGATGCTGGACGCCAACCTTGAGCTGTTTAATTCGCTGATTTAAATTACATCTCCTGCTGCTTGAATGTAAAGCTTTAAATTATAAAACAATTGTAGAAATGTTTGTACAAGTAACAGTAACAAAAAGGGGGAGAGATAATCTCTCTCCCCTCATCATTTTACAGCGCCTATTGCGAAAAAATCATAATTTCTCCGCCTGCTCTAATACTGTCTCCTGATATTTTTAAATAAACACTCCCCGGATTTAAAGTTCCATTTCCACTAAAATTTAGCTGCTCATCTTCAAGGTCAATATGGAATTGCAGCTGATAGGTATTATCAAAAAATCTTAGCGCTGTTATCCCCGGCCTTAATCTGACGCCGGGAAAATTTAACTGCAGCCGCTGGGAAAAATCAGCTACAAGATCGTCCCCAATGCGCAGGGTATTTGCAAAAGTTGCAGAAATTCTCTCGCCTCTATATGTGTATTCCGGAGTCAAATCAATTACAGGGTCAAAAGGATAGGCCGCTCCCCGGATCTGAATTCCCAAAATTTGATCCTCCGCGAATTCATAACCTCCGCCCAGATTCAGCTCTCCTCTGCGATCATGCAGAGGCCTGAAGGCCAATCCTCCACCGATAGTGAGTTCAGGCGGCAGAATTGGTGATCGGACCCTTGCTGAAACACTAAAAACTGGTTTCAACCCATCTAAATTCATCTCATCAAGCCTTATCCCCAGATTTCCCGTCAGGCCAGGATCCAGCCATTTTTGCGCTCTGAGTCCTCCAGAAAATTGATTGGTCTCCTCCGATAAATATGCCGCTTCCATATCAGCCTGCAGATGGGTTTTTAATTTTACTTCGGCTTCCCGCACTGAAGTGAGATATTCCTCTCTCCTCTCTCTTTCATCGGTGATTTCTGCTGCTCTCTGCCAGCGAGTTCTGGCCAGCTCCCAGTTTTGCTGCCATTCCGCCTGAACTGCCAGCAAGGCCATAACGCTATCACTCTCTTCTCGCTGCATAATTTTTTCACCCAGCTGCTCGGCCTCTTCA
The DNA here is from genome assembly GCA_964630835.1 of uncultured Halanaerobiaceae bacterium. Classification (GTDB taxonomy): domain Bacteria; phylum Bacillota; class Halanaerobiia; order Halanaerobiales; family Halarsenatibacteraceae; genus Halarsenatibacter. The sequence continues at coordinate 4,458 of CAZVZM010000050.1, read as the reverse complement.
AATCTCCTCTGCCAGCCCAGGACCCTGATCAGCTGCTCCTCTATATCCACCCGCCCTGGAGCCATTTCCTTAAGCCTGTAAAGCTCTTCTATGGCTTTTTCCTCTTTGCCCTGCCAGCTCCAGAGAAGAGCCCGGGCAAAACGCAGATCTATATCTCTTTCGATATCCTCGGCTTCCAGAAAATCCAGAGCTTTTCCGTGCTCTCCCTCCTCTATCATATTCCACACATCTTCCTCTGCTGCAAGGCAGGACGTTGCATATAACATGACCGACATTGAGATCAATATAACGATCAGTAGTAATCGTTTCGATCTTCGCTTCATGAAAACTCTCAGGAAACTTATATCATCTTTCCGCAAATCTATAACCCCCATGAAATATCAGGTTAGGAGGATTTAAAATTCCTCCAGATTGTATTCTTTAATATAAATTTCGCTGGCTGCATGCTCCCTTTCAGCCTCCAGCCAGGCAGGCCACCAGTGATTTGTCATTATGCGCATATCCGCCGAGGGAAGGTCGCTCTCAAAACTTGCCAGCAGATCCCCTTCCACATAAAAAGAAATGTTCTCGGGCAAGTAATCGATACGGTATTCATGATAGTCAGATGCTGGGTCAAAAGGGAGTTTTAAAGACTCGTGATTGGTCTTCTCACCTTCAGAAAAAGTGACAAAATCAATTTTGCGGCTCCCGTCATTGTAGATCTCAATATCTATCTCATCGTTATTATTCTTTACATCTTCGTAAAGAAAGAAGGCAGAAAAAGAACCCGGAGCATAGTCGGTTTTCATCTTTATCCTGTAGGTACCATAACTAAAATAATTTTCAGTCCTTATCTCCCCGCCCTGAAAGCTTCTATCTGGAGATGATATTTTAATTATATCATTTTCCAGACTCACATTATCGGGGCGCAGCCATCCTCTCCCCAGCCTATGGGTGGCCTTTAAAAACTCATAGCCGGAAAATTCCAGGCTCAAATTTTCATCATAAGATTTATCTCTTCCCCTGCCGCTGTTATTGCTATCCGGGGATATTGTTTTTCTCATCCTCATATCATTCAGCCTCGTGGCCTCGTCTCCGGGAGGAGCATCCCAGACTGCTGCCACGAAGACATACTCCCCCGGTATGAAACCATCGCTGGAGAAAATCTCTTCGGCAATTTCTATTTCTTCAAGGGAATTTGCTCCAATCTGAAAATTTTGAGAAGGAATGTCATGCCATCTTTTATGAGGATCCCGGAAACTGTATCCCAGCCAGATTTCTTTTTCTACTGAAGCAAAATTTTCAAGCGCAACATCAGCAGTTAACTCCCCTTTTGTTTTCAGCGCATCTACGTCTATATCGTGACGGGTTATTTCGATTGTATCTGCTCCAACAATTGCGATAGAGGATGTGAAAAATATAATGAGCATTAAGGATGCGAAAAAAACTGTCAGAAGGTAAAAACTCAAATCAATTGCTTTGCTGAAATTAAAAAAAGATTTTTCATTTAAGCACAAAATGATGCACCTCTCATTTCAATAGAGGTTTTAGGAGATTTTGTTTTAGTTTATTTCGTTTGTTTTCATGTTTTCATAATGATTATACATAAAGACATGAAGCTTAGTGACACTGAAATTTTTCGATGCCCGGGCCCGGTCAAGTCCATGGCTAAACTTTTGGTTCCCGGATCAAGATGAGCCTGGCTTAGCGGAAATTCAGGGATGTGCTTTCGCGAAAGAAATGCAATTTAGTGGTCTTTTTCGTGGTTATCCTCCTGCTGCCTGAATTTCTTTCTTTTCTGTTCTCCCCACTCACTCTTTCCCCTTACTATATCAAAAATACCCTGCAGACGCCACCAGGTATGAAGCTGCCTGTAGCCGAAATTTTCTAAGACACTAAAGACAAACAATTTTAAAATATCCCCGAGTTTTGTATATTTGCGAAAAGTCAATTCTTCAAACAATACGGAAAGCGTCGACAGCAATACCCCCAGCAAAATAGCAGTCACGAAAAATAAGCCGTAAATTTGCAGGTTGCCAATTCCCAAAATAAAAGTCAATAAGACCGCAGTATACCCGATAAATTCAAAAATAGGACTTAAAAACTCCACAAATACAAAAAACGGAAAGGCTATAAGGCCCTTTAATCCATAGCGCCAATTAAGAAACATCTCTTTATTTTTGATCAAACTTTCACCCAATCCCCGCTGCCATCTTCGTCTCTGACTGGCCAGACTTTTTCTATCCTCCGGCGCCTGCGTCCAGCAGACAGGATCGGGCAAAAATACAATTTTAAATTTTCGGCCGGATTTTTTGATATACCGGGTTAGCTTTAACACCAGTTCCATATCTTCCCCAACTGTATCTGTGCTGTATCCACCTGCCTGGACTAAAAATTTGCGCTTGAATACTCCAAAGGCTCCAGAAATTATCAAGAGGCTGTTCAGGGCAGCCCAGCCCACCCTTCCAAAAAGAAAGGCCCTCAGGTATTCCACAACCTGAAAAATTACAAGCGGCTTTGAGGATAGCTCAACCTTCTGCACCTGCCCTCCTTTAATCTCACAATCATTGGCAATTCTTATACTGCCCCCCGCGGCAACAATTCGCCAGTCATTTGTAAAAGGTTCCACGACTTTTAACAGAGCCTCACCATCAATCAAAGAATCAGCATCAATATTGCAAACAAGGGGAAATTGGGCAACGTTAATGCCCGCATTTAGAGCATCAGCTTTTCCTCCATTCTTTTTGTCAACTACTGTCAGCTCGGGATAATCAGGAGATTTATATATTTCTTTTATTTCCTCAGTCTCCAGATCAGATGTTTCCACCCGGCTGGAGGGTACAAGCTCAAATTCCTCATGCAGCTGCTCAAATGTGTTATCGCTGGATCCATCGTTGACCACTATTATTTCGAACTCCGGATACTGAAGTGCCATAATTGCCCTGATATTATCACTGATTGTCTCGGCCTCATTGTAAGCGGGCACAATTATGCTTAGAGGTTTATAAAACTCACTCTGGAAAGTTTTCTCATAATCGATAACGCTCTGAAAAAACCAGCTTCGTCGAATGGAAAAGAAAGCGGCAATATTCAATAAAATATAGGAACCATTGATGATGGCAAAGAAAATGATGGCGAGATAATCAACTGTTAATATTATAGACTCAAGCAGTTCCATGGCTTTACTATCTCCTGTATGAAAGTTTTGCTGGATTTATAGAGATTTTACTGAATTTGATCCAGAATATAGCTGCTCATCCGGGAGCCATCCTCCTGTGATTGGGCGAGGGACTCCAGAATGTCTTTGCCTGCAGTTTTAAAAATCGTCTCTCCGGCATAAAACTTTACCCACCAGTTGCTGTCTTCTTTCAACAATTTTTTATAATCTGATAGATACTTTTCCTCTCCAATGATGCCCGCATATCTCACCGCCTGACTTCTAATCACCCAGTTTTCGTGATGGAGATATGGTTTCAAATCGTTTTCTATGGGGTAGCCTATTTTTACCAGCGCCTTAAATATATGAATGATAACTTCCGTATTTGATTCCTTTCGGAGAGTATCCTCAAGCAAATAAATACCCTCAAAATAATTGAAATGTCCCAGCAAATCAATCAGTAAAGAAATGATTATATCCTTAGAAGACTGAAAAATTTCTTCCAGATCCTTTTTATCCTCCAGCCAGCCTGTGAGAAGATCTTCAATCTCCCCGCAAATCTCCCTATCAAATTGGGTTAGCAATTCTGTAATGCCCTCATAGGTCATATGCGTATTATTGATTATTTCCTTTAAAACCGGAGAAAAATATTGCTTATCCCCGATTTCTGCGATAGACCAGGCGGCCGCAATCATCTCATCGCTATCGTCCTGATGGAGTATTTTCTCCAGAGCGGGCAGCGCCTTCCTTTCTTTGACCTTTCCTAAAAAATTGGCAGCCCGTATCTTTTCTTTTGTACCGCCCTTTTCCAGCCTTCTTAAATAATAGGGAGTAACACCTGTTTCTTGTGCCAGCTCAACCAGCTTCTCATAATCCTCGCCTCTTAAATTTTTTAAATAGGGTGTCAGAAAATCCTTTAAAATTTTATAATCATCACCCAGCATATCGGATATTTCATCAATGCTTTTTTCGTCACCTAAATATTCAAACAGTTTATTTTCCCATTTACCCTTTTTCTGCTGCAGTTTTTTATTATATAGCGAAACTTTCCAGTGATAAAATAAAGTTATGCCCAGAATCATAAGGACTAAAATGAAGAGTGTTACGATAATAAGGTTTATAATATGCATAAAAATCACCAGGCTTTCCCGGTCAAATTTTTTCAGGAAGCTATAGGGCTTCATTGACAATGAAAATTTTGCTCATGCTTATGCTTATGTTTATGCTTTATATATATTTCCATAAAGACAGCTGTTTCACCTGCAATAAAATTTTGTTAAAATGTTTATAAACCTTCAAGTCAGGCTAAAAATATTATATAA
>CAZVZM010000049.1:0-14971 GCA_964630835.1 uncultured Halanaerobiaceae bacterium | reverse complement strand
ATGCTCCTTTGTCCGCTCAAATTTTTCCTTGTTTGACATCCTCATCATCCTCCTTTTGAAAGTGGTGAATTTTAAAGAAACCGAATTAATCTATACAGTAAATTTAAATGCTATCTGCTCCGTATATCTTCGGCAATATTTTCCGGAAGCTCAGCATAATGAGAAAACTGCATGGTATGTGTGGCTCTACCCTGAGTTTTTGAGCGGAGGTCGGTGGCATATCCAAACATTTCAGCCAGGGGAACAACAGCTTTTATTACCTGAGCAGACTTTCTTTTCCCCATTCCTTTTACGTTTCCCCGACGTCCATTTAGGTCACCGATAACTTCACCCATATATTCCTCAGGTGTAACCACTTCTACTTCCATTATTGGCTCCAGAATGACCGGATCGGCTTTTTGTGCAGCCTCCCTAAAACCGATAGAGCCTGCAATCTTGAAGGCCATCTCTGAGGAGTCAACCTCGTGAAAACTGCCGTCTTTAAGTGTTACCTTCACATCGACAACCGGATAGCCGGCGGTAATACCGTTTTCCATAGCCTCCTTAATCCCGTCTTCTACTGAAGGTATATATTCGGCAGGTATGGCCCCACCATAAATATCGTCTACAAATTCAAAGCCTTCTCCCTGCTCGAGGGGTTCAACATCCATTATTACGTGACCATATTGACCTCGTCCCCCGCTCTGACGTATAAATTTCCCCTCCACATCTTCCACCGGACGGGTAATAGTCTCACGGTATGAAACTCTGGGCTGTCCTATATTGGCATCAACATTGAAATCCCGGACAAGTCGATTTACTATAACCTCAAGATGAAGTTCTCCCATACCCATGATCAGGGTCTGTCCTGTTTCTTCATCTGTCTTAATTCTGAACGTCGGATCTTCCTCAGCCAGTTTCTGCAGGGCCTCACTCAGCTTATCCTGTTCAGCCTGAGTTTTTGGCTCAATTGCAACAGATATAACCGGTTCGGGAAAATCCATGGATTCTAAGACTACAGGATTTTCTTCATCGCAGAGAGTGTCGCCTGTTGTGGTGTTTTTTACACCGACGGCTGCCGCCAGATCACCTGCGTAAACCGCCTCTCTCTCCTCGCGGTGATTGGCATGCATCTGCAGAATCCTTCCAATCCTTTCCCGCTCATCAGAAGTTGAATTGTATATATAGGATCCTGCCTCCAGAACCCCCGAGTAAACCCTGAAAAATGCCAGCTTACCCACATAAGGATCCGACATGATCTTAAAAGCCAGGGCCGAAAAAGGAGCTTCATCATTTGCCTCTCTTACAATATTTTCCTCTGTTTCCGGATGAAAGCCCTCAACCGGGGGAACATTTTGGGGAGAGGGAAGAAAATCAACGATGGCGTCCAGAAGCATCTGCACACCTTTATTCTTAAATGCGGAACCGCATAAAACGGGAATGATGCTAACATCCAGAACCGCGTCCCTGAGCACACTGTAAATTTTTTCCACTTCAATATCTTCTTCTTCCAGATAGGCCATCATCAGCTCATCGTCATGTTCCGCCAGCTGTTCAAGAAGCTCTTCTCTTTTTTCCGCGGCCAGTTCTTTATACCTATCTGGAATTTCACAGCGTTCGTAGTTAACTCCAAGGTCATCATGATATATTATGGCGTCCATTTTAATTAAATCAACAACACCCTTAAATTCATCTTCGCTGCCCACCGGCAGCTGAATGGGAACAGCGTTAGCCCCGAGTCTTTCCTTCATCATCTCAACCACTCTAAAAAAGTCAGCCCCCATACGATCCATTTTGTTCACAAAGGCAATTCTGGGTACATGATATTTATCTGCCTGCCTCCAGACAGTCTCAGACTGAGGCTCCACCCCTCCCACCGAACAGAACAGAGCGATCGCACCATCAAGAACGCGTAGAGACCTCTCAACCTCAACGGTAAAGTCAACGTGGCCGGGCGTATCTATAATATTAATACGATGGTCACGCCATTGACAGGTCGTAGCAGCAGAGGTGATGGTTATTCCTCTCTCCTGCTCCTGGTCCATAAAATCCATGACAGCTGCCCCATCATGTGTTTCTCCCATTTTATGAACGCGTCCGGTATAATATAGAATGCGTTCGGTGGTGGTAGTTTTACCGGCATCTATATGAGATATAATTCCGATATTTCTTGTTTTTTTCAATGGGAACTGTCGTGCCATTGTAGTCCCTCCTTACAGACTTCCAAAAGTTGCTTCTGAGTAAAACTCAGGCAGTTTACCATCTATAATGAGCAAATGCCCTGTTGGCTTCTGCCTGTCTATGCACTTCTTCTTTGGTCCTAACGGCTCCCCCGGAGTTGTTGTAAGCATCAAGAAGCTCTCCGGCAATTCTTTCCTCTAAATTTCTCTCTCCGCGGGATCTCACCGATTCTACAAACCAGCGCAGAGCCAGACTAATCTTGCGATTTTCATCAACTTCTATTGGAACCTGATAGCTCGATCCTCCTACGCGGCGGGATCTCACTTCCAGGGCGGGCATAATATTTTCAAGAGCCTGTTTAATTACCTCTACTGGATCATCATCAGCTCTATCGGCGGCTTCTTCCATCGCCTTATATACTTTTTTCTCGGCCAGAGATTTTTTGCCGTCGAGCATAATCTTATTTATCAGTCTATTAACCAGAACTTCATCGTAAACCGGATCCGGTTCAATTTCTCTTCTTTCCGCCCGATCTTTCCTCATATTCGTCCCCCCTTTTCACAAGATTATTTCAAAAAACCAGGAAAATTGGAAAGCGCAATTTTATTCAGGCTTCTTAACTCCATATTTGGAGCGGGCCTGCTTTCTATCCTCTACACCGGCAGTGTCCAGAGCTCCCCGTACAATATGATAGCGTACACCCGGAAGATCTTTTACCCTGCCGCCTCTAACCAGAACAACGGAGTGTTCCTGCAGGTTATGTCCAATTCCGGGAATATAAGCAGTAACTTCTTTCCCATTGGTGAGCCGAACTCTTGCAACCTTCCGCAGAGCGGAATTAGGTTTTTTGGGCGTAGCCGTATAAACGCGCGTACACACACCCCTCTTTTGAGGGCAGCCCTCCAGGGCCGGGGCAGTGGTTTTTTTCTTAACCTCATCCCTGCCCTTGCGAATTAATTGATTTATCGTTGGCATTCTATGGCTCCACCTCCTTTCCCGGATTGAAGGAGGCATAAAGACCGATCATACGGTCAACATAATAACGGCCTTTATGCCCGATATAATGGTTTTCTAACAAAATTCTGCACACACACTACGTAATTTTAACACCTTTGTCTCTGGTTGTCAACTGTTATTCAACCTGAGCTTCCTCCACTGCTTCCTCCTCGATCATTTCATGCAGCTCCAGGCCATCTTCGCTGGTAATATCAATACTCCGATAATGCCTCATTCCCGTTCCGGCGGGGATCAGCTGTCCGATAATAACGTTTTCCTTCAGACCTCGCAGTTCATCCTTCTTGCCCGCCAGAGAAGCTTCAGTAAGCACGCGGGTGGTTTCCTGGAAGGAGGCTGCGGAAAGGAAGCTTTCTGTGTTTAATGAGGCTTTTGTTATACCGAGAAGCATCGGTTCTGCAGTAGCCGGCTCAAGCCCTTCTTCTATCATTTCTTCATTGGCCCTGTTAAATTCAAATCTGTTCACCAGGCTTCCCGGCAGCAGATCCGTGTCACCTGCTTCCTTAATCTTAACTTTCTTAAGCATCTGTCTTATGACTATTTCAATGTGCTTGTCGTTAATCTCTACCCCCTGTGAGCGGTAAACGCTTTGAATTTCTTTGATCAGATACTGTCTGGCATCTGTTTCTCCATCAATTTCAAGTATTACGTTTGGATCGAGAGGACCGGCTGTAAGTTTATCACCCGGCTCGACCATATCTCCATCTTCCACTAAAAGCTTGGATCCATGTGGAACCTGATATGTCTTCTTGCCGTCCTCATCTTCAATTACAACCCGGGTGGAATTACCCTTTCTGTTGAGGTTAACCTCACCGGCTTTTTCAGTCATAACAGCCTGCCCTTTAGGGGAGCGTCCTTCGAACAGTTCTTCGGCCCGGGGCAGACCCTGAGTGATATCATCACCGGCAACTCCCCCGGTATGAAATGTCCTCATTGTCAGCTGGGTGCCTGGTTCGCCTATAGCCTGGGCAGCAATAATACCCACTGCTTCTCCTATTTCCACCATTTTATCGTCTGCCAGATTAATGCCATAGCATTTTTTGCAGACTCCATGTTCTGTTTTGCAGGTCAAATTGGAACGGATCTTCACCCGCTCAATACCGCGATCACGGAATGTCCCGGCAATCTCTTCACTGATCAATTCATTTCTCTCAACCAGAACCTCTCCTGTCTCTGGATCTTTGATATCCTCAGCAGCACATCTCCCTATACATCTCTCTTCCATTTCTTCAATTGGCGTGCCATCCTCGGATCCTATATCTTCAACATATGCGCCTCTTTCGGTGCCGCAGTCATCTTCGCGAACAATAACATCCTGCGAAACATCCACAAGTCTCCTCGTTAAATAACCGGAGTCGGCTGTTCTTAAAGCCGTATCGGCAAGCCCCTTGCGGGCTCCATGAGAGGAGAGAAAGTACTCCAGAACATCAAGGCCTTCCCGAAATGACGAACGTATGGGAACATCTATTATTTCTCCAGAAGGATCGGCCATTAATCCTCGCATACCTGCCAGCTGAGTAATCTGAGCCACACTACCACGAGCTCCACTGGTCGCCATAGAATATATATCGTTTTCCTCATCGAGGTGATCCATCAGCTCGTCCGTTACTTCATCCTTTGCCTCGCCCCAGATGTCTACAACACGCTGATATTTTTCATTTTCGGTAATAGCTCCCCGGCGATAGTGTTGCTCAATCTCATTAACTTTCTCCTCCGCATCGGCGATAATATTCTCTTTAGCGGGAGGGATAGCCGCATCATCTATCGCTATTGAAAGACCCGAAGTTGTCGAATATTTAAAACCTAACTCTTTTATCTTATCCAGAGCTGTGGAAGTAGTGTCGTTATCATATTTATCATTGAGAGAGGAGATCAGAGAAATCAGCGCATCTTTATCCAGCTTTTCATTTACAAAATCCATTCCATCCGGGAGGGCATCATTGAAGACAACCCGACCGGGGGTGGTGTTTATTAAATCATCTCTCTCCAGCTTAAGTCTGATCGACTGATGCAGATCAACTCCTCCAACTTCCAGAGCTTTGACAACCTCATCCATGGAAGCAAATGTTTTAGGCTCCGAATCTTCTGGCAATTCATCCGGATCCTGAGTCAAATAAAATATTCCAATGATCATATCCTGTGAAGGCACGGTAATGGGACTTCCGTCAGCAGGCGAAAGGAGATTTGTTGTTGCAAGCATCAATACTCTTGATTCTGCCTGCGCCTCCACTGAAAGCGGAACATGAACAGCCATTTGATCCCCATCAAAGTCAGCATTGTACGGTGGACAGACAAGAGGGTGAAGTTTGATGGCTTTGCCCTCGACCAGGATAGGTTCGAAAGCCTGAATTCCGAGGCGATGGAGTGTGGGGGCTCTGTTGAGCAGCACCGGATGGTCCTCTATAACTTCCTCGAGAATTCCCCAGACCTCTTCGTTTTCATTTTCAACCATTTTTTTGGCATTCTTGATATTATGGGCAAGTTCTCTATCAACAAGCTCCTTCATGACAAAGGGTTTAAACAGCTCAAGTGCCATTTTTTTAGGGAGGCCGCACTGGTGCATCTTTAGTTCGGGACCGACAACAATTACTGACCTACCGGAATAATCAACCCTCTTACCGAGCAGATTTTGTCTGAAGCGTCCCTGCTTCCCTTTTAACATATCGCTAAGAGATTTCAACGGTCTGTTGCCTGCTCCTGTTACCGGCCGACCCCTTCTTCCATTATCGATAAGAGCATCGACAGCTTCCTGGAGCATGCGTTTTTCATTGCGGATAATGATCTCTGGAGCGCCCAGCTCCTGAAGCCTCTTCAGGCGGTTATTTCGATTTATAACACGGCGGTAAAGATCATTCAGGTCGGATGTGGCAAAACGCCCTCCATCCAGCTGCACCATAGGCCTGAGATCAGGAGGAATTACGGGCATTCTTTCCAGAACAAGCCATTCCGGGTTCATATTTGATTCCTGAAGACCGTCCATAACTTCCAGGCGTCTGACCGCTCTTTTGCGGCGCTGACCGGAATTTTCCCTGATAGTTTTTCTCAGCTCCGATACTTCTGCATCAACATCGATATCCCTCAGAAGCTCTTTTACAGCTTCAGCTCCCATGAGGGCTCTGAAATCGCTGCCGTATTTATTGCGGGCCTCACGATATTCGCTTTCGGATAAGAGCTGCTTATATTCCAGGGGTGTATCGCCGGGTTCAAGAACAATGTAAGAAACAAAGTAAATTACTTTTTCCAGATTTCTCGGAGACATATCAGTAATCAATCCCAGACGGCTGGGAATTCCCTTGAAAAACCAGATGTGAGTGCAGGGTGCGGCAAGATCTATATGGCCCATGCGCTCCCTTCTCACCTTGGAGCGGGTAACCTCAACACCACATCGATCACAAACTACTCCTTTATATCTGGCTCTCTTGTATTTGCCACAGTGACATTCAAAATCCTTTGTGGGACCAAATATTCTTTCGCAGAAAAGTCCTTCCTTTTCTGGCTTGAGAGTGCGGTAATTTATAGTTTCAGGTTTTGTCACCTCTCCCCGGGACCAGTCCTGAATTTTCTCCGGAGAGGCGATGCCGATCATTATAGAATCAAAATTATTTACATTCAGCAAGGGTCTCTCCCCTTTCCTGCCTGAATTTTGATTTATTCATCGTCATCGTCCTGGTCCTGGTTCTCTTCCTGCTGAACTTCGGAGTCCAGTCCAAGATGTTTATTGGTCTCACTCAATTCATCGCTTTCAGCTATCTCCAGCTCCTCATCATCTTCGGTGAAAATACGGGTATCAAGACCGAGGCTCTGCATTTCTTTTATGAGAACCTTGAAAGATTCGGGAATACCCGGTTCCGGAATATTGTCTCCTTTAACGATTGATTCATAGGTGTTAACTCTTCCCACAACATCATCTGATTTAACCGTCAGCATTTCCTGCAGGGTATGGGCAGAACCATAAGCCTCCAGAGCCCAGACTTCCATTTCACCAAAGCGCTGACCGCCAAACTGAGCTTTTCCTCCTAAAGGCTGCTGAGTAACCAGAGAATAGGGGCCGGTGGAGCGGGCGTGGATCTTATCGTCAACGAGATGGTGCAGTTTAAGCATATACATGCTGCCAACCGTAACCCGCTGATCAAAGGGTTCTCCCGTGCGACCATCATAGAGTTTCATGCGGCCGTCCTCGGGAAGATCTGCCTCCTTCAACATATCCTTAACTTCCCGTTCATTAGCTCCATCAAAAACGGGAGATTCGATTTTCAGGCCCAGTGCTTCAGCGGCCAGTCCCAGATGAGTCTCCAGGACCTGACCGATATTCATACGGGAAGGAACTCCCAGTGGATTCAGCACTATTTCCACCGGTCTACCATCGGGCAGGAAGGGCATATCCTCTTCCGGAAGAATTCTAGAAATAACACCTTTATTACCATGGCGTCCGGCCATCTTATCTCCAACCTCAATTTTCCGCTTGGTGGCCACGTATACCCGAACCAACCTGTTTACACCCGGGTTTAACTCGTGACCATCCTCCCGGGAAAATTCTTTCACGTCCATTACAATGCCTTTCTCTCCATGAGGGACTTTCAGTGAGGTGTCGCGCACCTCCCGGGCTTTTTCTCCAAAAATAGCCCTGAGCAATCTTTCCTCTGCTGAAAGCTCTGTTTCTCCTTTGGGGGTAACTTTCCCTACCAGTATATCCCCCTCAGAGACTTCAGCTCCCTCCCTAACGATCCCTCTTTCATCAAGATCCTTAAGCGCATCTTCACTGACATTGGGAATATCCCGGGTGATTTCCTCCGGTCCCAGCTTGGTATCGCGGGCTTCAGCCTCGTATTCTTCAATATGGATAGAGGTGTAAACATCATCCTTTACCAGCTTCTCACTTATAAGGATAGCATCCTCAAAGTTGTAGCCCTCCCAGGGCATGAAAGCCACGAGAGCATTTTTACCAAGAGCCAGCTCACCGCCTTCGGTGGCAGGACCATCTGCAATAATCTCGCCAGCCTCTATTTGATCACCCGGCGAGACAATGGGTTTGTGATTCATACAGCTTCCCTGATTGGAGCGTTTAAATTTCATCAATTCATATTTATCGATGTCACCCTCTTCGGTTTCCACAACAATTTCTCTGGCGGTGACACGGGTTACCTCACCGGAATTGTCCGCAACCATGACAGCCCCAGAATCTTTTGCTGCCTTGTGTTCGACACCGGTAGCAATCCTGGGGGCATCAGTTTTAAGAAGCGGAACAGCCTGACGCTGCATATTTGCTCCCATTAAAGCTCTATTTGCATCATCATTTTCTAAAAATGGAATGAGTGAAGCAGAAACCCCAACTATCTGCATGGGAGAAACATCCATATAGTCTATATTTTCCGGAGATGTTTCAATAATTTCTCCCCTCTCACGGGCAGCAACTCTATCACTGACAAAATTTTTATTTTCGTCCAGCTCGGCATTTGCCTGAGCTATTGTAGCCTGATCTTCATCATCAGCAGTAAGATACTCGGTTTCATCGGTGGCCCTGCCATCCTCAACTTTTCGGTAAGGAGTCATAAGAAAACCAAATTCATTCGGTTTTGAGTAGGTTCCCACTGAACCTATCAAACCTATATTGGGGCCCTCGGGAGTTTCAATGGGGCAGATCCGTCCATAATGCGAGTGATGAACATCCCGCACATCAAAACCGGCTCTCTCTCTGCTTAAACCTCCCGGTCCCAGAGCACTGTACCGCCTCTTATGAGTGAGCTCGGAGAGGGGATTGGTCTGATCCATAAACTGAGAAAGCTGACTGCTGCCAAAAAATTCCTGGATCGCAGCCACAACCGGTCTGGTATTGACGAGAGCCTGAGGAGTGACAACATCAACATCCTGAATGGTCATTCTCTCCCGCACAACCCTTTCCATGCGAGAAAGTCCAATGCGAAACTGATTCTGGAGAAGCTCTCCTACAGTTTTCACACGGCGGTTGCTCAGATGATCTATATCATCGATGTAGGCATTGTCATCTCCCCGAACCAGACTGACCAGATATCTTACAGTCTCGATGATATCCTTCTCATCCAGCTGTCTGTATTCGGGATCAATATCGAGCCCCAGTTTTTTATTAATTTTATATCTTCCCACCCTGGCAAGATCATACCTTTTGGGGTCAAAAAACATCGAGTTTATCAGATTACTGGCACTTTCAACCGTTGGGGGTTCACCCGGGCGGAGCTTTTTATAGAGCTCGATTAAAGCTTCTTCTTCTGAATCAGTATTATCTCTTTCAAGAGTATCATGAATAACCTCGTAATCACCCAAAAGATCCAGCAAATCAGAATCACTATTATAGCCCAGAGCTCTAAAGAGAACCGTCGATGGCATCTTGCGGGCCCTGTCAACCCTGACCGAAATAATCCGCTTCTTATCATATTCAAATTCAATCCAGGCACCTCGATTGGGAATTATGCTGCCATTAATCAATCTTCTTCCATCCTTAACATATTCATCGTCAAAGTAAACTCCCGAAGAACGAACGAGCTGGTTAACAACCACTCTCTCCGCTCCATTAATGATAAAGGTGCCCTTGTCGGTCATCAGAGGAAAATCGCCCATAAAGACATCCTGTTCCTTTACTTCTCCGGTCTCTTTATTAATGAGTCTGACCTTAACCTGTAAAGGAGCAGAATAGGAGTCGTCTCTGTAGCGGCACTCCTCCACTCCATGCTCCGGTTCTCCCAGATCATAATCGACAAACTCGAGAACTAAATTCTCGGAAAAATCCTCAATTGGGGAAATCTCATTAAATACTTCTCTTAATCCTTCATCCCAGAACCAGTTGTAAGAATCCTTCTGAATATGAAGCAGATAGGGAAGTTCCTGGGCATTCCCTATCTTAGAAAAGCTTTTTCTTTCGTTCTTTTTGACCATTTTTGCACCCCCGGTGAACTAAGCTTATAAAAAAACATCAGGCCACCTCTAAAAGTCTCATTCCCTGTGCGCCGGCATGGAACTACAAAAAGAGTTGAGCAGCTATAGCTTTTCAGCATATGTCGTAACTTTCAACAACGGTTTCTGAGAAGAGCCCATAATAGAAATGTTCTCCAGTTGCAGAGAAAAAAATAGGCCCAATAAAAAGAAAGAAAAATTTGGGGTCCGTAAAAATATAAAAAATGTAATAATAAAATAAACCTGTGCTACCTCTCATTTATTATTACATTAACTAATATAGATATTAAACTGGAAAATTAAAAAGGAGAGGTTTTGGGCGCAATCGACAATAAATAATTTTACCACACCTCCATAACAATGTCAAGAAATCCAGCAAATTAAGCATTTATTTAGTTTTCGGGCCAACAATAGGTAAAACGCAAATTTTTTTAGCAATTCTTTTTTAGCAATTCAAAGAAACATCCCCGGGGAAAGCAAGCTCTTATGAGGTAGAAATTTCAAAAAGAGTTCCTTTCCCCGGGTAAGATAAACTGACTGCAGATAGATGATTAATTATCTGGTTCTTCTCCACATCAGCTTTTTTATTTTGTTTAAATTCACTTTTATAGTCCTGATCCGGCCTCGAAAAAGTTCGAATATCACTTCGCCTTATAGCTTTCAATGTGAAAATATAAGGAGCTACGACCTTCCAGCATATTTAGCATTTTTTGAAGCAACTGTCCTGGAGAAGAACCAATTATCTAAAATATAGCAACCGATCCAATGGGTCACTCGAACCTGCAGTCCAGATAAGTCTCTTTCCTTTTTAGCGAAGCTCTACTGTAGCTCCAGCTTCTTCCAGCTGTTCTTTCATATCTTCAGCGTCTTCTTCGCTTAAGCCTTCCTGGAGGGCTCCACCCTCGTCCACTGCGGCTTTGGCATCCTTAAGGCCCATTCCGGTAATTTCTCTGACAGCTTTAATAACTTTGATTTTCTTATCTCCAACGCTCTCCAGATGAACATCAAATTCTGTCTGTTCTTCCTCTTCAGCTTCACCGTCGCCTCCACCTGCAGGAGCTGCTCCAGCAGCTACAGGTGCAGCTGCGCTAACGCCAAACTTCTCTTCCAATTCCTCAACCAGTTCAGCCAGTTCCAGCACACTCATCTCTTCAATAGCTTCAATAATTTCTTCCTTTGTCATCTTTTTATCCTCCTTGAGATAATATCATTTTTAAAATCACGATACACATTAACCTCAGACAATTATTTATTCTTCTTTTTGATCTTTGATCTGACTCAATGCCCCAACAAGCCCCTGAATATTTCCATTTAGAACTCTTACCAGCCCGGAAATAGGAGCCTGCATACCTGCTACAGTCTGTCCAAGAAGCACATCCCGGGAGGGGATTTCAGCCAGAGATTCAAGTTTATCCTTGCCGATGACATTGTCGTTAAGAAAACCCGCCTTAATATCAAGGTCGTCATGTTCCTCGGCAAAATCAACCAGCACTTTGGCAGGAGAGACAGCATCCTCCTGACCAAAAGCTATAGCAGTGGGGCCGACAAAATACTCAGTTATGTCTTCAAGATCGCACTCTTCAGCAGCAATGGAAGCAAGAGTGTTTTTTACTACTTTGTAATCCACACCGGCCTCTCTGAGATTGCTGCGAAGTTCTGTCATAGTTTCTACATCAAGGCCTATAAAATCGGTAAAGACCATCGACTGACATTCTGAAAATTTTTCCTTCAACTCTTCAACGGCAGCTTTCTTTTCCGGTTTTACCATGTTTTCTCTTTCACCTCCCTATCTCAAAAACCGCTTCCCGCAAATTCTCTGCCAAATATAAAAACCTCCTGACAGCAGGAGGTGGAGTTGTGATTAAAGGATAAAAACACCTTTAATCTAAAATCCAGCCTCGGCAGGAAATTTTAAGCTCAAAGAGCTCCTGCTGTCTTCGGCGGCAGATATTTTCCTGTAAACGCTACCCTTTCATAAAAACCATCCCGCCTTTTTAACAGTTAAAATGGTCTTCAGTCAATTTTCTTTATCTGCCCAGGAGAGACATAACATTCTGGGGATCAATCTTTACTCCAGGTCCCATAGTGGACGAAACGGTAATACTATGAATATACTTGCCTTTGGCAGCGGCAGGCCTTTCCCTGATTAAGATATCCATTATTTCCAGAAAATTTTCCATAAGCTCCTCGGTGGAAAATGAAACCCTGCCGAGAGGTAGATGAATTATACCATTTTTATCCACCCGATATTCAAGCTTACCGGCTTTGAACTCTTCAACCGCTTTTTCAAGTTCAAAAGTTACAGTCCCGGCTTTGGGATTGGGCATAAGACCCTGCGGACCAAGGATAGGCCCCAGCTTGCCCACAACACTCATCATATCAGGAGTGGCAATAACAGTATCAAAATCCATCCAGCCGTCCTCTATTCTATCAACAATATCTTCTCCGCCAACAACATCGGCACCCGCTTCTTCTGCTTCCTTTACTTTTTCTCCTTTGGCAATAACTACAACTTTCATTTCCTGGCCGGTGCCGTTAGGAAGCACAACAGTACCCCGGATATTCTGGTCAGCGTGTTTGGGGTTCACCCCAAGATTAACCGCCAGATCAACTGTTTCATCAAAACTGGCGCTGGAAATTTCCTTCACAAGTTCAAAAGCCTCTTCCGAATGATATTCATTTTCTCTGTCAACCCTCTCCATTTGCTCCTGGTAGGTCCTGCTTCTTTTGCTCATAAATTTTTCCTCCTGTGTGGTTTTAACGGAAATAAATTCCTCCCACCGTTTTTATGTCGAGTTTTAATCCCCTCGACGCCGCTTTCTATTCCTCTGCTTCCTCTTCGTGTTCATATTCATGTTCGTCTTCATCTTCCTTTTCTTCCAGATGACGACCATCTTCCCACTCGACTTCAATACCCATGCTGCGGGCAGTACCGGCAATCATGCTTTTGGCAGCTTCCATATCTGCTGCGTTTAAATCCTCTTTTTTATACTCCGCAATTTCCTCTAAATCCTTCTCCTCAACAGTCGCAACCTTATCAGTTGCAGGTTCGCCGGAAGCAGTCTCAATCCCGGCATGCTGCTTCAGGAGAACAGAGGCCGGAGGAGATTTTGTTATAAAATCAAAAGAGCGATCAGCATATACAGTTATCTCGACAGGTATAAGTGTACCTTCATTATCTGATGTTTCAGCATTAAAAGCCTTACAAAATTCCATGATATTAACGCCATGCTGACCAAGGGCTGGCCCAACGGGTGGAGCGGGATTTGCCTGACCGCCTGGAATCTGAAGGCTTATTTCCGCTATTACTTTTTTTGCCATTGTATCCCTCCTTTCCGGACTCTTTTCCTAAAAAGATGCGCAAAAAATGCTATATATACTTGAAAATCGCAGCAAAGTTGCAGCTGCTCCACTCTCTTAAATGGTAACTATGCTGCTTCTCTCACAGAAATTTTTTCTCTATACGAGTTTATTTTCAGACCAGGCGATCATGTTTTTTCGAACTGATCCAGCTCGAGTTCAACAGGTGTTTCGCGGCCAAAGATATCGACCAGAATGCGTGCTTTTCGCTGATCCGGATAAACCTCATCAACTGTGCCCGTGTTGTCCTTGAAGGCCCCATCTCTGATTTCAACTGGATCTCCCGGTTCCAGATCTATTTCAATCTTTTCGGCTCCGGTTTCCATTTCAGCCAGCACATGTTCAACTTCCTCAGCACTTAGGGGGAGGGGCTTGGTTCCGCTGCTCACAAATCCAGTAACACCTGGCGTATTTCTCACCACATACCAGGCATCATCGCTCATCTCCATCTCGATTAAAACATACCCGGGAAACATCTTTTTCTCCACAACTTTATCCTCGCCATCTTTTCTTTCTATCTTCTCTTCGGTAGGTACGAGGATGCGATAAATTTTATCGTCCATCCCGGTGCTATTTATCCTCTTTTCCAGATTGGCCTTAACTTTTTTTTCATGTCCGGAATAGGTATGGATAACGTACCAACGGGTATTCTCCCGGCTGCTCTCCTCAATATCAATCATAATAATGTCCTCCCTCAATACAGCTGAGGCCGCTGATGGTAAAAAAATTCAATCAGTTTCTTCTTGCATTCTGCTGGTATATGATAGAGATCTTATGCGATATCTATCAAGCAATAACAGGAAGAACCTTGGGATAAATCAAAAAGAAAAAATAAGATAAACCTACATAAATAAAGGCGTTACAATATTTGTTATGAAAACATCAGCAAAACCCAGAAAAACAATTAAAGCTATACAGGTTACGAGCACAACCATAGTGTAGGAGCTAAGCTCATCTCTGTTTGGCCAGGTGGTCTTTTTCATCTCGCTCTTAACCTGTTTCAAAAATTTAGTTATACGGCCGATAAAACCGAGCTTATTTAACAGCAATAGAAAATTCACCCCGCTTTTTAAAGATCAAAATTACTTCGTCTCCTTATGAACGGTGTGCGACTGGCAGGTCGGACAGTGTTTTTTCAGTTCAAGCCTGTCTCTGTCATTTTTCGTATTTTTCTTGGTGGTGTAATTGCGATTTTTGCACTCCGTACACTCCATCGTGATTATCTCCCTCACAGCTGCCACCTCCTTAAATATTGCAGCCAAATAGCAATCAGCACGTGAAATATCCATTTAAACCGGATGCTGACTTTTATAACCTTAACACATTCTTAAGAAAAAGTCAAAATCAGGCTGCATCCAAAAAAAGATGTGTGCAGGCAGTATAAAAGCATGTGCAGGGGGGCCCTGCACATGCTCTGGAAATTCAATATAATTCAATATCTACCTTCTTCTCATACCCTGCAGTTACTCTTCAATACCGGTGACTACACCTGCACCTACGGTATTGCCTCCCT
>CAZVZM010000048.1:0-15156 GCA_964630835.1 uncultured Halanaerobiaceae bacterium | reverse complement strand
TCAGTATTACTTCGCCGGAATCCAGTGTCACCTCAAAAAAAGCATGTCCAATCCAGTGAAAATTGTGAGCCATAATTAATAAACCCCCTTGGATTTGTTTGCATAAAAAGTTCTTCTTACGTTCAGTTGGCAAATAGATGTGTCAACAAAGTTTATTAAGTTATACTGGAAGATATAAAGCTTCGTTCACAATGAAATTTTTCCTCTGCCTCTGAAAATTCTCGGCTGACCCATTATTTTAATTTCTCTCTTTTGCCCAAAATTCCTCCCCAACGATCCCGGGATTTCTCAAGATGATAGATTTATATTTCAGTAATTAAACCTGTTTTAAATTCCTGTAATCAGGGATGCCAGCAGCCCAAAAAAGGAACCGGACCATCCATACAGTTTTAAACGATTTAAATATCTGCCGGCAAAGGAATCAAATAAGGCCTCCACAGCTGCCGGATCCATGGCCTCAACCTGTTCCACAGCCACATCTTTCACAGCAACTGACTCCAGAAGGCTCTGGAAGTGGATCTCCAGACCTTCAAGTCCGGCAGAGGTCAAATTCTCCAGAAAGTACCTCGCAGTTTCCTGTTGAATTTCACGCGGCAAACGGGCGGAAGTTCGCTGTATGTAACTGCTCAGCGATTTCTCCATATCTGATATAAGATCCTCTCGCCCCTCCAGGCCGCTTATCAAAATCTGAATATCTCTGACAAGCAAATCGCAGGATATCGGGGGATTCTCCCATTCTTTTTCTTGATCCGCATATCCGGTCACAGCCATAATTAAATCCCTAACTCCACTCATGAGCTCCCCCTGATTTACAGAAAGCAGGTCAAAAATCTGATTAAAGCCGGTATCCTCCATCCCCATAAGACATTGAATGATATTGCGTGGGCTTGAATTTAGCAGGAATGCCCACCCTCCAATTTGCAGCAGATTTTTGATCTCCTCATCTGCACTACGATGATTATGTTTGTAATTATCAATTAGCTGAGACCACAAATCCTCCTCACCTTTTACCGAAGAAATAATCTCCCCCCCATTCTGCAGAAAAGCAGCCGGTTTAAACTCAACCTGCCACAGTGTTCTGCTAAAGCGTTCAATAAAGCGACGTAGATTAGTCTCCACCTCCGGTCTATTTGCTACATCCGCCGCCACCTCCGCCCATCCATCGGGGCTGCTGATCTCTATCAGCTGCGGTGAAATTTCCCGGCCCGACTCCACCAGGAGAGGCTGTATACGCTCCCCCAGTTCCTGGCGGCTTCTCTGCAGATAATCGGGAAGTTTTTCATCAAGGATGATATCAATCAGGTTATCCAGAGTGGCCCGGCCATCGGTAAAACGATACGCACCTCTTATGATCAGGCCGCCTAAAATCCCCTCATCCGAGCGAGTCTTTTTAAGCTCTTCCTCCACCGCATCGGCCACCATTTCTTTAAGCCTATCCCTTTCTGAATCCAGAAAAGCGAGAATTCTCTCCAGAAATATATCCAGAAGTGAGGACACATTTTTCTTGACCAGGGAGGGAAGCAGCTCGAGAATTTCTCCGGGAAGAGACTTTCCCGGTTTTTTCTCATTCAGTCGGCGCCAGAAGTCGTAAAAACCCTCGCCCTGAAAGAAGTCTATAGTATTATCGGCCATAAACTTTTCAAGCATAATTCTTCGGGAGGGGGAAATAAAATCGGCTGGTTTCACATAATCAAGCTCCTCCAAAAATTCTGCGGGATCAGCGGTCTGCTTTTTCTGCAGCTCTCGAATAAGTTCACCTGCAGGAGAGATAATATTCTCCGCATACTTATCCTGCTCTTCTTCATTTCCAGCATTATCTCTCCTGCCTTCATCTCTATCAGCAAAAATGCTCCCGGGAGAATAAGGCAGCATATGCATCAGAGAACTTTCGATTTTGGATGTCCTGGCAGCTATTCTGGCAGCCGCTTCGATAAATGTTTCCTCATGCTGCAGCATCTCTCTCTCCAGCATCTCTCCTCCTTTTTTAAAAATATCCTCTTTGTGCAGGACGTCTTCAACAGCACCGGAGAGCCAGTCAGCTGCAGTTCTGGAGTTGTTCCTCAGCCAGGAACACATAATTTCTATCAGTCTGCCGGCAAAATTTTTGCTGCTGACCCTAAGAAGAACCCTGAGGCTGCGATAATCATCGCTCATCAGCTCCTCATTCAGCGTTTCCGCCAGGGACTCCCTGTTTTCTCTAAGCAGCCTGCTGAGACGATGAGGATCCAGAAGGTCTTTTTCCACGAAATCTCCGAGAGTACCGGCAAATCTCTCTTTATTGCGTGAGATAAGGCCAGGAGTAAATGGAAGCTTAAATCCGGCAATCGTGATTGGCTCATAGGGCCGAAAAATCATCTTAATTGCCAGCACATTTGTTAAAAAACCAACAAATCCATAAACTCCCATTGATAGAAATAAAGAGGCAGGGCCTCCAGCAGCAGCCATATAGTTTCCGCCTGCAGCCTCAAGCAATATTCCCGCCAGCAATCCCAAAAATCCGCCAAAATAAGTAAGAGGTCTTAATTCTCTCCCCATAAAATTTTCCACAATCCTGCGCATATCCTCCGCTGACAGCGTCAAAAGATTATCCGACACCGCCTGACTTACCCTATCTTCCATTAAAAGAGAAAGGTTATCTTCCAGAAGTTCAAGGGCAAAATCTGAAATGCGTTCCTGATAATTGGGGATTTTCTGTATTTCCCGGAAAAGATCATCCACACAGGCACCAGACTTTTTTTTGATCATTTCTCGTAAAATTATATCCCCTTTTTCCTGTATAAGTCCTGTAATCTCGTTCTTAATATTCGGGGTAAGCAAAAAGCTGCAGGTGTGTCGGGAAAGAAATCCGGATAGAGATCCAGCAAGAGCAGAACTCAAATCGGGAAGGCTATCAGGAAGGATCTTTTTGCGGTTCAAACTGGAGAGAGCAGACTGCAGATAATCGCGACCGGTGGAAGTTGAGTGAAAAAAGCAGACCATCTCATTTACAATGCCGGAAAGGGCAGAGCGGGATCGATCATCCAGCAGCAAACCCGTCAATATATCCGCAAAGAGAGAGGGAATGAGTGAACCAATTTCCCGGGATATTCCTTTTGCATCCAGGAAATCTGCGGGTACAGCATTGAGCAAAAATGAATTCTCCCCGGAGAAATCAGGAGGATCCTCATCAAGAATTTTCAAAAGCAGCTGATGAAAGAGCTTCCAGTCCGCTATATTCATTCCGTCAAGCTGAGCAAACAACCATCCTACCGTTTTATTTTCCAGCAGCTCCGCCAGACGCCCGGTCATATTTTGAGCCAGCTGCTGCGTATCTTCTTCAGTCTCAAGTCTTCTGAGAAGACGCTCTAAAAGCCCGTATCTTCGAGCAACATTGCCCTGCAGCGCCCTAAAAAGAATGCTCTTAAGCTGGTTCCGCAGGCCGCTCCCTTCCTGCAGCACCTCACCTATAGCGTCATCTATAAGCTGTTCCAGCTCTTCTCTATTCTCATCCAGCCAGCAAAAGATTTCCTCCAGAAGTTCAGGCAGGTGATCCTCCATAAGAGGCAAAACTAATGCCCGCCAGTTCTCACCCAGAAGCTCCGGAAGAGTTAGATCAATTTCCTTTAAGGCGGAGAAAGCTGCGGATACAACATCCCTGACAAGCTGCTTTCCCTCATCGCGGCGAAGAAAGTTTCCGAGCAAATCTTTTATTTTCTGAAAAGAAATATCAGAAGCCAATCCGCTGTAATCACCATCACTGAAGGGAGTATCCGGGCTTCGCCACCATTTAAGCGGGGGCTGGTTGAGCAATTTTTCGATTTCTTCGGCTGCAATGCTGTCAACATCTAAAGCTTTCAGCAGCTTTTCCAGATGCATTTTTACTTCATTCTCTCTTTCAGAAAGCGATGACTGAAGATCTTTCAGCTGTTTCTTTATCATTCCGGGAGATTTTTCCGGATTATGCAGGGAGGAGATTAAACCAGCAAGTAATTCTGCCAGAGCCCCGGAAAAATGCTCCTCATTCAAAGCCTCAACTCCGCTCTCAAGAAGGCGGGATATTACATAATTTAGCTGTTCTCTGCTTGCAACCTCCGAGCAATAAATGTTTTCACCGATATTTTCAAGAAGATCCTCAAATAGCTCCTCATCCATTAAAAGATTTCTCAGGCCATCGCCGGTATCCTGCCACTCCGGCACTTCATTCCAGGTCACTCCCGAAAACTGTTCGGGAAGCCGGGAAGATATTACACTGGAAATGAAGTTATTTATTTCTTCCCGCACCTCTTCGCTTTCCAGTTCACCGGATATCGTCTCATAATTAATTATTTCATCTTCCACAAGCTGACTCATATTGAAAATAAATTCTTCCCGGGTGGATTCCAGAACCCCTCCAAAAGGCCCAAAGCTGCGAAATAGCATGCGTACCGCTACGTCATTTGTTACATATCCTGTAAGTGAACCGGTGAGTCCACTTAATAGCACTGCAGGCAAGCTCATATAATTCCTCCATCCCGCCAGCGTAAAAAATTGTGCAATTTTACTCATACAAAAAAATTTCGCTGCGCACCGGCAGCAAACTACTTTTTCTTTTTCCGGTCGATATTGCGGAAGTTCAGTGACAGGCTGCTCATTTCTGGAGTATAATATCTTTAGGCTCTTCTCCATCTCCTTTGATAAATTCTACTCAAATTCATACACATTTAAGTAATTTTTCCTCTGATTAAGTTTATTCTTATGCCAGGAGGATATACTCATTCGCGAATAATATCTAACATGGTATGCAGATAAAAGAGTATCTCCTCTTCAAACAGCTGACATAGTCTGCCATCCCTGCCCTGCTGGTAGGCAATTAGAGCTTCCTTTACGGCCCTGTGATACTCCCGCAGCTCATCCTGAAATCTATTCTTGATCTCTTCATCTTCTTTCATCCGAACTACCTTTACCAGCCTGGTCTGCATCCATTCCATTCCTTCAAGAGCACTGCGGTATCTTTTGCGCGCCTTTGTTTTATTGTCCCCCGCAAAAAAATTGCTCATCTCCTCAACAGTAGCCTCCAAACGGGGAAGATAGTCTTTAACACGCTCAAGTTCTCTCTTCACTACCTCCTCCCGCTGGCTAAGAATAAACTCCACCTCCCAGTCCCGGGTTGAACTCTCAACTTCTTCCTGAAAATAAATCAGGGGCACCTCATCTCCCTCGAAAATAACCTTTTCAATAATGCAGTCCGGCCAGCGCTCATTGACCTTCTTTACGATCTCCTGCCCCGAAAGATCTGCAAACTCCTCCTCTGGCTGCTCTTTCCCGTTAATTAAAATTCTCATAAATAGCCCCCCCGCCGGCAGAGATAACTGAAAATAATTAAGGTTCTATTAATAATTTCTGAACTCAGGTGACAGTTCCTGCCCCGCTTTTTAAAATTAAAATATTGAATTGTCTCAGCAATTAAAATCGGGACACCAGCAAAAGACAGGATGACAGACAAAAAAGAGGTGTCCCGAATAAGGTTCCTGTTCATGGAAGCTAAAAGGCTCCGCTCACATTGAAATTTTTCCTCTGCTTCAGTTTAGTTTTCACCAAACAATAACAGGAAGAACCTTAAAAGCTCATTACTCTGCTTTTTTCACGGATATATCATCATTTACTGAAGCCTGCTTGAATTCTTCGGGATCACCCTCAAGCATACCAAAAACGGTAACAGGACTGGCGGGACGCGGTTTATCTCCGGTGCTGGAGGGAGTGGGGCCAAAAAAGATACAGAAGGCATTCCCCTGATTCCAGAAGGCCAGCTCACCTACATCGACTTCGGCTTTACGCTCGCCTTCGCCTTCTTCCACCGTGACAGGAAAATAAATTTCATCCCCCCAGGTGCGAACCTGTCCGGATAGAGGAAGGGACTGCCAGATCTTTTCCGCCATTTCGTTATCGTAGAGTTCGGCAGTGGCTTCAACACCATCCACTTCGATTAAAATCTTTTTTGCCATTTTATTACCCCCTCGTTCACTTCTTTCTTTGAAAAAATTATAAAATACTCAATAAGAGTTCGCAAGTATTTGCTCTACTGCCGCCGCCTGGCTATCATATCCCGGGCCTCCATTATCCATTTATTAGTCCTAAAACGCCGGATAACCCAGATTGCCTGAAAACTATAATCAAAAACCAGGCCTGCGTAGACACCCATCAAACCAATCCCCAGCTGAACTGAAAGCAGATAACTCAGGCCCAGCTTGAAAACGGTCTGACTTATGACCAGCCCGTAAAAGGGAGTGCGTGTATCTCCTGCAGCAGTGAGCAGACCTGAAATTACACGATACATTGATAGAAGGGGGGCGGAAATAGAAAGCGCCCTCAGAAAACCAGTCGCGGCCATTATTGTGGCTTCATCCTCAGTAAAAAGCGCCACAATGCTGGGGGAAAATATGAAGAGCACCACAGCCAGTGCGCTGATGGCTAATACGGTTAAAATCAAAATTGCCCGGGTGGTTAAGCGGCTGGTTTCAGGATCTTCCCCTCCCAGCCTGTGACCTGCCATAATTGTGCTAACTGTGCCAAAAGCTCTCTGGATAGGAGCCATCAGCTGCTGTTGAATTCTCCGGGCTATATGGTATGCAGCTGCAGCCTCTGTGCCGAAGAGTAAGACTATAGCATTGAAGGGAAATGTAATCAAACTTTGATATCCACCCTGCAGGCTGCGAGGAACGCTAACCTTTATGAGCTGCAGCGCTATTATCAAATTCCATTTTTGCGAGGGAAACTGAAGGTTGAGTTCAGATTTTGCAGAAAGAAAAACAAAAAGATACATTAAAGTTGCGAGAAACTTAGAGGAAAACGTGCCCCACCCCACCCCTCTTACCCCCAGTTCGGGAAAACCCAGCAGACCGAGAGCAAGCACCGCTGAGACACCGATGTTAAACAGATTGCTCACTATATCTACGACCATTGGAGTTCTGGTATCTCCAGTGCCCTGTAGAGAGCGGGCAGATATTAGTGTTATAAGGCGAAAAGGGGCAGCTGCAAAGATAATAAAAAGATAAGAAGCCCCCAATTTAACAACTTCCAGCTCTGCACCGAGCACCGAAATCATTTCTTCGCTGAAAAGCCAGCCCAGTAAAATGAAAGGCAGCCCCACAAGCGCCCCCACCAGCAGGACCTGGCTTAAGACTTCATCTACATTTTCACTGGCCTGCCCGTCAAAGGATCCGCTTTCCTGGGAGATCAAAGAAATGCTGCCAGCCCCCAGTCCCAGGCCAATACGCAAGATTATGCGCTCCCAGACATCACCCAGGCCCACAGCAGTTACGGCAGCAGGGCTTATATACCCGGTGAGAAACATATCGGTAGTGCGCATAGCGGTAACAAATATATGATTTAAAATAAGAGGCCAGGCCAGATAGAGGCCCTCTTTCCACAGAGAAATATATCGGGCAAAAAAAATCAAAATTCTATCTCCACAACTTTATCCATCTGCACTATGGCAAACATTTCACGGACGTATTCCGATGTTACATTTATTATTTTCAGATTTCCTCCTCGCTCCTCAGTTTCCTTATTTAAAAGTAAAATTTTTCCCAGGCCAAAGCTGTCAATCTCCTCCACCCCTGCAAAATCAAGTGTAACATCCTTAACTTTCTCTTCCCTCAATTTCCGAAAGAGCTCTTCAATGTTTTCAGCGGTGGAAAGATCTATTTGCTCTACTGGCCTGACCAGAGCCCGGTCCCCATCAATCTGTATTTCCATTCTAACCTCCCCCACCTGCTGATAATATCACCATTCTTCAGGATTCCTATCAAATCAACTAAAAAGTCACGTCAGGAGTCTTCCTGTATTTAACTGCAAAATAGATATTTAAAAGCTGGCTCAATTGTGCTGGAAGATATGAAGCTCAGTTCTCATGAAATTTTCCCTCTTCCTCGTATTAGTCTTAAAACAAAGAAATCATCCAGAAAAAATTACTGTTATTCTGTTTCCCTTTTCGTTAAACTTTAACTCGTCTGCAGCCTGTTTGATCATGCCCAATCCTCTCCCCTTCTCTTCCAGAACCGGCATATGATCCAGGTTTGCGCTGCGCCAGTCAAAACCATCTCCGGGATCGCTGACTGAGATTTTAACTCTGCCCGGCACAGCCTCAACTTCTATCAGTATTTTTTCTTCCCCGCTACGACAGCCATGTTCAATGGCATTGGCAAGCATTTCACGCAGCGCCATTTCAACACGGAAGGTAAGATCATCTATCCGATGATCAAAACTATCCAGAGAGAGTATTATTCTTTCGACTTCTTCTGATACTTCATCCGGCAAACAGGGCATTTCCCGCCGCAGATTTAATTTTTCTCCCTGAGAAGACAAAACACACACTCCTTTCTCGCAAATACAGTGTATAATCGACGGCCGGAAATATTACCGGATTTCAACCACTTCATCAAGATGAACCATGTCAAAGACTTCCCTCACATACTCCGAATCCACATTTTCAATTATCAATTTGCCGTCTTCCTCTCGAAGAATTTTCTGAAAGAGGAGTATCTTTCCCAGGCCCGAGCTGTCAATTTTCTTAACCCTGTTAAAATCCAGGGTGACATCTGTTATTCCCTGCTCGGTCACACTCATAAATTCTTCCTTTAACTCCTCAGCATTTGAGAGGTCGATGCTCTCCTCCAGAATAATTCGAGCAGAGTCCTCTTCAATCTGTACATCCATATATAAACAACCTCCAATTATAATTTCCTTTTTAAATCAATTTTTTGGGTTCTTCTCCACATCAGTTGGAGGAAGCTATCACTTCGCCTCATAGCTTCCTATAATAAGAGGTGAGCAGCTATATCTCCGGTGTTTACTCCAGTTTTTCCATAGCGGCCTCTTCGTCCTCAAAAATTTCTATGATTTCATTTAATCGGGTCAGCTCACAAACTCTTTTAACCTTTTCATTGAGGCTGGAAACTACAAGCTCTCCATTTCTTTCCCGCATAAATTTAAAAAGTGAGATAATAAATCCTACACCGGAACTATCCAGGTAAGGTACTTTCCTTAGATCCACTATCAACTTATCTACCTCATTCCTTCTTATCTTTTTTTTGGCCTCCTCCTTTACGGGGTTGGAATTGTCGAAGATTATTTCTCCTTCCGGCCTGATTATCCCAACATTTTTCTGGCATTCCAGTTTTACCAGTGTATCATTCATTGACTTTACCTCCAGTTAATGTTATAAATTATATTAGTTCTCCATATTAGCGGTCAGACAGATGCATCAAAACTGACGGGGCCATTATATTTTTCTGGACATCTGAACATTTCAAATCATAGGAGGTTGGACAGAGATGTGTCAATTTAGAGAAAAGGATCTAAAAAATAAATCAGTAGAAGTTTCAAAAGAAAAGTGCATGCTCATCCAGTCAGCTCTTGACTCACTTTCAGCCCATATAGCCATCCTTGATGAAGAAGGAATAATCAGATATACAAATAAAGCCTGGAAAGACTTTGCCAGAACCAATGGCCTTTCTCTCGATGAGTGCTGCGAGGGAACCGACTACCTAAGAGTGACCAGGGATAGCGAGGGAAGGCCTGGTGAGCTCACCCGGGCCATAGAGCAGGTTATACAGGGAAAAAAGGAAATCTACACAGAAGAATATCCCTGCCATGGCCCCGAAAATCAACGGTGGTTTCGCCTGAAGGTCACGCCTTTTATCGGAGATGGTCCCTATGCAGCTGTGATCTCTCACGAAAATATTACGGAAAAAAAGCTAAGCGAGCTAAAGGTGGAAGAGTCGTTGCGCAAAACCCGCCGCCTCCACGATCAATTTCTGCCTCGAGATTATCCTGACATCTCAGGGTTTGATTTCTCATCATTTTATCAACCGGCCAATCGCCTGGGGGGAGATTTCTACCACTTTATTGAGATAAATAGACACCTTATATTCTATGTATCAGATGTGAGCGGTCATGACATCAGCAGCGCCATGCTCAATATATTTCTGCGGGAAGCTGTCAACTCATATCTCCTATCTCACAGTTCAGGAGAAGAGCTAAATCCGACTCATATTATGGATTATCTGGGAGAGCGATATCATCAGGAGGATTTCCCTGCCGATTATTTCATTTCCCTTTTCCTGGGAGTTTTAGATTTAGAAACCAGGGTGATCAAAGCTGCCAATGCCGGCTTTCAATACCCTCCATTCTTAATCAGAGAGGGAAAATACCCGGCAGCTCTTAACTGTTCGGGAATGCCGATATCATATTTAAGAAGTGAACTGGATGATACCTCCTGCAGCTGCAGCTTTGAACTCGCACCCGGAGATATTCTGTTGACCTTTACCGATGGATTGATCGAACAGAGCTCCGGCGAGGAAGACTACAGCGAAAAAAGGCTGGCTGACCTGATAATCCAGACAAATACCAGCGATGCTGAAAACCTTATAAGGGCTATCAGGAAAGATTTTTCCCAATTTAAAGGAAGTGCCCCGCTCCAGGATGACTTAACTCTGCTGGCCCTCAAAAGGACTGAATAATTAGAGTTTAGAAGAAGAACTATAATTTTTTAATCCCTGATATCAATAGCTTCCGACAGCTCCACCGTATTAAACACTTTTTTCACATCATCCGATTCTACATTCTCAATAATCAATTTGCCGTCATTTTCTTCAACAACCTTCTGAAACAGCAAAATTTTCCCCAGGGCCGAGCTGTCAATATCATCGACGTACTCCATATCCATCACGATATTGTAAATATCCGAGCGAGTTAACTCGAAAAACTTATCCTTCAATTTTTCAGCATTGGCTACATTAATGGAGCCGTGGGGAATAATCCGGGCATTATCATCTTTTTTTTCAATATCCAGATTCAAAATTCACACCTCCCTAAATTATTCTAAAATATATTCCGGGGACTTTTAAAATTGCAGACTGCCGATGATCAGATCGCGTCAAGAAAATTTCTAACCCATAATTTTTACAAATCTGTCTGCCAGCTGCGGATCAAACTGGGTGCCGGCGCACCTCTTTATCTCCCTCAAAGCATTATCCCTGCTCACCGGTTCCTTATAGGGCCGGCCCTTAATCATCACATCAAAAGCATCGACGATGGATATAATTCTCGCCATAACAGGTATCTCATCTCCCTCCAGCCCCAGGGGATATCCAGTTCCATCCCATCTCTCATGATGGGTTAAAATTGAAGTTGCAAGATGGGCAAAGTCCTCGGTGGCCACCGCTATCTGCTGTCCCCGCTCCGGATGCTGCTTTATCTTTTCCCATTCCCCGGAAGTCAGCTCCCCCGGCTTGCTGAGGATTTCTTCGGAGATAGTCACCTTGCCTATATCATGGAGCGAACCCAGCATCTTGAGATCATTAATATCGTGAGAACTCAGACCTGCCGCCTGCCCCAGTCGCTCGGACATCCGGGCCAGACGCCTGGCATGTTCTTCTGTTTCATAACTTTTAGAACCCAGAGAACGCAGAATCCCCTGAAGCAGATTGCTCTTTTCGCTCTCCATTATAGTCATTTTATTTCGCCTCAGATTGCTGCGAGCTCTGTGAAAAGCTCCATAAAGATCCTGCTCTTTGCTTTTTCCACCACCACTGACTGCCATTCCCAGTCCCAGAGAAAGTTTAACTTTCCCCTCCACCTTCTCCTCCATTCTTCTATCACTTATGATATTATTGTATATTTTTTCTGCTTCCTGCTTCCCGGCCCCTTTCATCAAAACAATAAAGCCATCACCGGACCAGCGGCCCACAACATCCTTTTCCCTGGCTGCATCCTGCAAAATAACCGCGGTCCTCTGCAGAAGCCTGTCCCCGGTTTTCATACCGTAACTCTCATTCACAATCTGAAGGCCGTTTATATCTGCAAGTATTACGCTCACGGGCACAGTATCCGGCTCCCTGTTTAACTCCTGAAGTTTCTCCTCCAGAAAGCGCCGGTTATACAGACCTGTCAAAGAATCATGGTAGCAGAGATACTCCAGCTTTTCTTCTTTGCGCTTGCGCTCGGTTATATCATCAAATATGGCATATATCCCGGTAACTTTCTCCTGTTTGCCATTTTCCATGTTATCCGTAATCGGAACGCCTTTTATCAAAAACTCCCGGGGATTGCCGTGTCGATCAAATCTGGTGCCTTCACAGACTACTTTACTGCCATTTAAAACCCTATCCGTCATTTCTCTGTCCACACTGCCTGGCCTGCCACTCTCCAGCACATCATCAAGATTTTTCCCCTCAATTTCTTCCTGGTCGAATTTGAAGATTTCCTCAAATTTGCCATTAACCTCTACTACGTTACCCTCTTCGTTTAGCATAGCAATTGCAGAGGTGCTATTTTCAAAGAGGGAATGATGATATTTGTGCCAGGCATTCTCGGACATGGATACAACCTCCAGTTTATTTTGCGTTTACTGTCAACATTACAATGCCAACATTGCTTCACCGCTATTTTATTCTACTTCAAATTTAATTTTGTCTCACATTAACCAGGGTATCTTTGCTGCAGCATATAAGACTGCATCTGCCAGAAAGAAAGAGATTTACTCCGAGTATTACACTTTACATTATATACGAGTCCGCCGAAGCTGTCAATGAAGCCATAACTTGTAAACCACGGCAGGAGCCCGACAATCAGGGGATGCAGCTTATTGAGTTTCAAATTGAGATATCAGCTGTTTCAAATGTGCTGCCATATCTTCGAGTTCATCGGCAGATGCGGCAACCTCTTCCACCGAAGCACTCTGCTCCTGAGCGAGAGCCGAAACCTCTTCGGTGCTGGCAGCATTATCCTCCACTGAGGCTGAGATGGAATTGATGGAGCTGTTTATTTCTTTAATCCTCTCATCCAGGTCCTCGGCAAAGTCCTTCATCTCTTTCACACTTCTTCTGGTGTTTTCGGAGGAATCAACAATTTTCTCCAGAGACTCACCGGCAGTGTTTATTACGTCTATCTGTTTATCCACCTGTTCTATATTTGTATCCATAGAATTAATTGTAGCCTTTGTCTCAGATTGAATATCCTCTATCAGACTTGTTATTTCTCCCGCAGCCTGGGAGGATTCCTCAGCAAGTTCCCTTATCTCCTCGGCAACCACTGAAAAGCCCCGTCCGGATTCTCCGGCCCTGGCCGCCTCAATAGCTGCATTCAGAGCAAGCAAATTGGTCTGTGAAGCTATGGACTCAATTACCTCAATCATCTCACCAATCTGCTCCGATCTCTGGTTTAACTTTTCGATGGCATCTGTAGCAAACTCAACAGTTTCACTGACTGTATCCAGCTGATCTATAGCCTCATTAATTGATTCCTGTCCCTCACTGGCCACCTCAACAGAATCCCTGGCTTCCTGTAAAGCTGCATTTATCTCTTCCATCAATCTATCTCCATCCTGAGCTACCTCAGCTGCTACTTCGTCAATACTGTCTACCTCCGTATTAATGTCCTCGCTTTCCTCGGCCACCTGAGTAATTGTGCGGGCTATCTCCTCGGAGCTGTGACCCATGTCATCAGAGGCGCTGCTCAGCTGCTCGGAGGCGCTTACAACTGAGTCGGAACTATCCTGTATGCCGCCAATCAAATTCTTCAGCCCGGCTATCATCTCGTTGTAGGACTCAGCCAGATTACCCAGCTCACCCCGGGAATTTATCTCAACCTGCTGACTTAAATCCCCATCGGCCACCCGGGAGGCACTGCCGGCCAGAGTCTCAACAGGTTTAAGGAGACGCGAAATCAGCAAAAACAGAATAACAGCTACCAGCACGGTTCCGGCCACAGAAAATATACCCAGATTACGTGTTATGGCGGCACTCTGAGCCACAATATCCTCTCGATCCTGCACGGTTTTTATATAGCCCAGGGTCTCTCCCTCAAAATCCTCAAAGGGAAGCAAATAAATCCCTTCATTTTCATCCTCCGAAAGGAAAAATACTCTCTCACCGGCTTCCGCCCGGGAAAGTTTGTCGTCGGGGACATCCCATACGTCCTCTGCTGTAGCCCCGAAAAGTCCCTCATCCTCAGCTACTTCATCCCAGAATTCCAGGTCTTCATCGCGAAAAATATAAAAGAAAAACTCTCCTCCCATATTTTCCTGAAGCCTTTCAGCAAAATAATCGTCGAAACCGCTGCCAAACTCAACAGTGCCTATATGTTCTCCCTCATAACTTACAGGAGCTATCGCTCTGATGCTTATACCTGTGGTGCCCGCTTCCAGTCCGGTAAGCATAGTCTGCTGCTGATTGGCCTGATTGACTATATGCCTGGTATCGCTGAGATCATCGCCATATCTATCGGGACGATGCACGCGCAAAAACGAAGTAGAATCTGGATTGTGAAAATGAACCCGCCCTACTTCATCTTCAACTGCTTCAATTTCTGGAACCATAAGATCGACCAGTTCCTGGCGATCACCATCGGCAAAAAGCTCCTGTACAATTTTGTTGTTGGCCGTGCGCTGGACATTCACCCGGGCCATCTCAAGGCGATCATCAAGCTGGGCTCGGGTAAAATCTCCCAGAGCTTCAAAAAATTCTTCCTCTTCTCCTTCCAGAACTCCAGTGGATTGATTCAGAGAATAAATGCTCAAGCTCAGAGAGAGGATTAAAACAGCCACCACAGCGGCCAGAATTAGCTTTTTCTTCAGAGATAATTTTTTCAGAAAGCTCATTTTACCACCTCGATAAAAATTTTGATGATGTTAAACAAAATAAAATATGGTTCTTCTCCATATCAGTTGTTGGAGGAAGGCATGAGGCTTTGCTCACAATGAAATTTTTCCTCTGCTTCAGTTTAGTTTTCGGCCATGGACATGACTTAAGCTTTAAAAAATTTCCAGTATCACTTCGCCTCATAGCTTCCTATAATAAGAGGTGAACAACTATCGTTTTACAGGCAAGGGCCCTGGATCTGATCCCGGATTTTAAATAGTGCCATTCATAAAACTTCGATGGAAAACAACAACCGTAAAGCAACCGCTAATATGAAGCCTGCGCATTATACGTTAATTCTACTATGTAAGACCTTAACCTGTCTGTAAAATATTTTCACTTAAATTAGGTTTTTTCCCATATCAGTTCCACAAAAGTTATTGAGCAGTGTTAATCAGTTAGGTTCTTCTCCACATCAGTTGTTGGAGGAAGGCATGAGGCTTTGCTCACAATGAAATTTTTCCTCTGCTTCAGTTTAGTTTTCGGCCCAAAAAAGTTA
>CAZVZM010000047.1:0-15331 GCA_964630835.1 uncultured Halanaerobiaceae bacterium | reverse complement strand
AGAATCGCATCTTTATCTTATATTTTTTTATAGCGATTGCAAGCGCTTGCGCTGAGGTGACAATATTGACCATTACCCAGAAGGATCTGGCAAAAATGGCAGGTGTCGCTGAGTCAACTGTTTCCCGGGCTTTAAATGATAAGCCCGGAGTTAGCCGGGAAACTCGCGAGGAGATTTTAAAACTTGCTGAGGAGCACGATTATCGCCCCAATCTCATGGCCCGGGGACTGGCCC
The DNA here is from genome assembly GCA_964630835.1 of uncultured Halanaerobiaceae bacterium. Taxonomy (GTDB): domain Bacteria; phylum Bacillota; class Halanaerobiia; order Halanaerobiales; family Halarsenatibacteraceae; genus Halarsenatibacter. The sequence continues at coordinate 15,097 of CAZVZM010000047.1, read as the reverse complement.
GGGAAAAGACTCATATGCTGGCCCTGCTTCTTCCCGACTTAAAAAAACCCCGCCATCTGCAGATAGTTGAGGCCGTTGAGAGGACTTTTGAGAGCACAAGCCATCAGGTTGTGGTATGTAATACCCGAAGGAGCAGAGAAAAGGCAGCCGATTATCTCGATCTGCTGAAATACAATCAGTTTGCCGGGGCGCTCATTGTGGGCGATATTCCGGCTGAGAACAAGCTTCTTCAGCTGGGATGGAATGAGAAAAACAATCTGGTTCTTCTCAATATTCTCCTGGAGGAAATGGCTCTTCCCTGTCATCTGGTTAACTACAGATTGGAGGGATGGCTGGCCGCTGAAGAGCTCACCTTAAGCGATTCTATTACCTCAAATTCACCGGAAAAAGATGCCGAGCGGGGACCTGTGATAATGCTGATGGGGTCTGAAATGAATTACATTGAAGATGAGCGCAGGGAGGGGTTTGTTAGTTACTGCCGGGAAAATGGAATCACAACTTTTTCGGTTTGCAGCGACATCAGCAGCAGAGAGGATGGATATGAGGCCTTTCTGGAGGCGGCAGATGAACATTATCCTCTCCCGAAGGGATTTTATCTCACATCAAATCTTCCCGCCGCAGGTTTGATGGAGGCTATAAAACGAGGTGGGTATATGATACCGGAGGATTTTCAGGTGGTGGGAACCGGCAGGGATTATATCGCCGACCTTGTAAGTCCTGAGCTGACAGTTGTGGATGAAAATATCCAGGAAATTGCCGGTGATGCAGCACAGACACTGCTAAAAATTGTTCGGGAGGAGGAAGGAAAGGATGCTCTTGAGAAGTTAATAAAAGTTTATGACCCCGAATTAAGGCCGGGAGAAACGACATTATAATACAAGCACAATTTTCAATCACTTTTAATCATTGAAAGATCCTTTTAAAGATCCCATACCGGTATTTTAAGGAGCTGATATCGGAGAAAAAATATTGATCATATTGTTTTAGATTTATATTTTGATGCTAATACTATTTTGATCAATTTTTCGTTAATATTTATGGTTATTCTCCATAACCGTGGTAAAATTTACGACATATGCCTGTAAAGCGATAGCTGCTCACGGGAAAAATTTCATTGTGAGCGGAGCCTCATAGCTTCCTCCAATAACTGATGTGGAGAAGAACCATATTAACTTGTTTTCACCATTATTTCATGAGGAGGTATTACTAATTTATGGCTGGTGTAACTCTTGAGAATGTTACAAAGACGTTTGATAATGGAGAGGTCGTTGCGGTAGAAGATGCAGATCTTGAAATCAAAGACAAGGAGTTTCTCGTTCTGGTAGGCCCATCTGGCTGTGGCAAGTCCACCACTCTGCGGATGATTGCCGGGTTGGAGGAAGCAACTGAGGGAACCATAAAAATTGGCGAGGACATTGTAAATGATGTGCCCCCGAAGGATAGAGATATAGCGATGGTATTTCAAAATTATGCCCTCTATCCTCACATGAATGTCTATGATAATATGGCTTTCGGGCTCAAATTGAGGAAATTTCCCAAAGACGAAATTGAAAGGCGGGTCAATGAAGCGGCAGAAATACTGGGCATACCCAATCTGCTGGACCGCAAGCCCAAACAGCTTTCCGGCGGTCAGAGACAGCGAGTTGCTCTGGGCCGGGCGATAGTGAGGGAGCCCAAGGTGTTTTTGATGGATGAGCCCCTCTCCAATCTGGACGCCAAGCTCAGGGTGCAGATGAGAGCGGAGCTCTCCAAATTGCATGACCGTCTGCAGACCACGGTAATCTATGTAACTCACGATCAGACCGAGGCAATGACAATGGGAGACAGGATTGTTGTTCTAAAAGACGGACTTGTCCAGCAGGTTGACTCCCCCATGACTCTATATAACAAGCCAGTAAATATGTTTGTGGGTGGATTTATAGGAAGTCCGGCGATGAATTTCGCCGATGTTAGCCTGGTGAGCGAAAATGGTGATGTATTTGTAAAGGGAGGAGATGATGCCTTTAAAGTAAAGCTGGCTGATGAGCTGGTTGATAATAATCCCGACTTAAATCAGTATTTGGACCAGGAAGTGGTCTTTGGTATCAGGCCTGAGGATTTAAATGATGCTTCTATAACCCAGGATGTGGATGTCAGTGAGGAAAATACATTTGAAGCTGAAGTCGATGTAGTTGAACCCATGGGTTCGGAGATATATCTTTATATTAGTGCTGGCGAACATGAACTTATCGCCCAGGTGGAGGCAGACAGCGAAGCGGAGGTTGGAGATAAAATTGATATTGCCGTCACTCAGGAAAACATGCACATTTTTGATCCCGACACTGAGGAGTCTGTTTTCTACAGCTGAAAACTAAACTGAAGCAGAGGAAAAATTTTATTGTGAGCGTTAGCTTTATATCTTCCAGAGACAGGTAAAATGAAAGGGCTTTTAAAAATCAACAGCTTATATGAAAAAACCATAAAGATAAGCAGAGGGGAGCGGGGCAGTTATCGCTTTGCCCCGCTTTTATCTGACTTTTACGGGAATTTTTTTGAAAGCCGGCAGGTAAAATGGTATGCGTATTGAATAATAAAAGAGGGAATTCGCTGAATATCAGGCCAGATATGAAATATCTTTTAAAGAAAATCTGCAAAGAAAATCTGCTGGTTTTAACCCGGATGGGGGATGGCCGCGATGAATTCCTGGGGCAAAAGCAAATTGTTAAAGAGAATTTTACCTCTGGTGATCTTACTCATGGCCATATTTCTCATATATCATCTCGGCAGCAATTTCCTCCACATCAGGAGACTTGAATCGGAAATTGAGAGGATGGAGGCTCGCATCGAGGAGGCTGAAAGGCGACAGGAGGAACTCGAACTGGAGTCAGAAAGGCTCGATGACCCGGATTATATCGAGAGGATTGCCCGGCGCAAACTGGGACTTGTTCGCCCCGATGAGGAATTGATCATTCCCTATGAAGAGGATGAGGATGAGGAAGAGGAGGACTAGCGAGATTGCTTTTTTGATTTTAGCTGCTTTTTCAAAATTGCTGCTTCGAAGAGAAGCAATTTATGCTGTAAATCCGCATCCACTCGACTCTTTTTATGTCTTCTTATGAATGAGCTCTATTAAAGTGGGGAAATGTCCTGGCTGGTTTAAAAGTTTGACAGGTGAGCTCAACTGGGGTATAATTAAATCAATATTAAAATTTCGAGGAGGAGTTTATTAAGCATGTCCATTGAAGAAGGAGCCACTGTGCAAGGCGAGGTTACAGGTATTACTGATTTTGGAGCTTTTGTGGATCTGCCCGGAGGAGAGACTGGTCTAATACACATCTCTGAGATTGCTAATTCATACGTTAAGGACATAACAAATTACGTCAAAGAAGGCGAAGAGGTTAAGGTCAAGGTAATTAACATCGACGATGACGGTAAGATTGGCCTTTCAATCAAAAGGCTTGAGGACCCTTCTGATCGCAGGGACCATGCTCCCAAAAAATCCTTTGAGGAGAAAATGGAGGATTTTCTCAAGCAGAGCAGCGACAGGCAGAAGGATTTAAAAGACCGCCAGGCCAACTCCGAGCGTTAAGCTTAAAACAGCCGTCCCCGGTCAATTTCAGAGGAAATTATTTTGAAATATCCGGGCTGTTAAACCTCGCCCGGCCGAAATGTGTGCGAGTGTGGGCGAGGAATTACCTTACAGTAGAAGCAGATTTATTAGCAGATTATCCCGGGGGATTATATTTCAAAAAGCAGGGTTCCCTCCATTTTCCATTTAATCGACCAGCCATTTAACACAAAACAAAATATCTAAAAATATATCAACGATGCTTCATCTTTAAGTTTATCTTTTTGCGCTGCATTTGCTTATGCTGTATTTGCAGGGGACTATTTAATGGTTGTTGCATGTACTTTTTTCTTTTTGGCATCCTCGTCGGGGGATGTTTTTTTTCTTGAAATCAGTTCAGGAGAACGCAATGCAGGAAATAGGGGGAGGATTAATTTTTTGCTGTATAATCCTGATATATCCGGAGACCTAAAGCCCCGTTTTGCCTCCACTTCTGAAGAGGAGCTTCCGGAACGCATAGAAAGCTACGCCAGAACTCATTCGCTATCGGTCCGGGAGAAGGATGTGGTGGCAGCTCAGCTTGAAGATAGATGCGACAATGTTATGGCAGTGATAAAAAGATGTAACTCCGGCTTTCCGATGGTGCTGCTTGTCAATCCATTTCATTTAGGTGAGGTTTTTCCCACTTTTCTGTGGATGAGCTGTCCTCTTCTGAAGGAAGAAGTCTTTCGACTGGAAGATAGTGGGCTTCTGGCCAGTCTAACGAAGAGGGAGAGCAGCAGCCAGGACTTTTCCCGGGCGATGAAAAGAGCTCATAGGATTTATGCCCGCTGTCGTAGAAGGATTATAGATGATGAGCAGTGGGAGAGAGCCGGGGAGATATCTCCTGATATTGTTGAGGTGCTAAAAAACTCGGGAGTTGGCGGTATAAGGACTGCCGGAGGCCTTAAATGCCTTCATGCTCATCTGGCAGATTATCTTATTCTGGGCAGAAATCCGGCCGGGAGAGAAGCGGCGAAAAATATTGAACCACCGGGGATGTGCAGGAACTGCTACCATCTGAGTGAGTAAAAGGAAAGTGATTTCTGCTGCACTGGTGGGAGGGCTGCCTTCTGCTGTGATTCTTTATATGCTTGCTTAAGTGTTTTTGTAAGCAGGGTAGAGCATCCGGATGAGCCGCCAGATGGTTCTGAAGAAATGCTTCATAATATAAGCTCATAATATAAGCTGTAGAATATAAATGTAACGGCTGCAGATGAAGATCTTTAGACTGCCGGGGAAATGATTTGAATGAGGAGGTAAGTTTTTTGAAGGGGGAGGAAGAGAAAGACGGGGCAGAAAGGATAGGGGCTGCAGTTGATTTAGGGAGCAATTCATGCAGGCTTTTAATTGGCAGAAAAAGAGAGAAACAGATAGTTTCTCTGCACAGGGATAGAGAGATAACCAGGATTGCTGCGGGGGTCAATTTGCAGGGAGAAATAGACAGCGCTGCCCAAAAAAGGACCATGAAAGCTCTGCGCAATTTTAGGGCTTCCATGAGGAAATACGGCGTGGAAAAGGCGGGAGCGGCCGGGACAAGCGCCCTGCGCGATGCCCGTGAAGGCGGCAGAGCCTTTGCCGATAAAATTGAGGAGAAGTTTGATCTCCCCGTTCAAATCCTCAGCGGCAGGGAGGAAGCCGAGCTGGTTCTTGCCGGAGTGAAAAGTCATCCTTCGCGGGAAGATGTAGAGCTTGTTATTGACATTGGCGGAGGCAGCACGGAGATGATATGGGATCTTGATCGGACCGGCAGGAAATTTATTAGTCTGGATGCCGGGGCGGTGAGGTTTACCGAAAAATTTATCGAGGATGCTGCTTCGACAATTACTCCTTCCGAAATTGAGAGGATTAAGATTGAGGTTAGAGAGGAGCTGGAATCTTTTCTTGAAACTTCTTTAGAAATAGATCCAGGCATACTATCCGCTGATGTTTCGCATGTTTATGGAGCCGGCGGCACAATCACAACTCTGGCGGCAGCAGCAGAGAAGATGAGAGATTACAGGCCGGAGATTGTAGAAAATTATGTGCTGAACTTCCGGCATGTAGAAAAAATGATTTATCGGCTTGCCGGAATGAAGTTAAAAGATCGCAAAAAAATCCCCGGGCTGCCGGAAAAACGAGCTGATATTATCGTGGCAGGTTCAGTCATTTTGCTGGCGTTGATGGAAAGCCTCGAGCTGGACAGCCTGGTGGTGAGCGATAGAGGTTTACTCTTTGGTCTGCTCGACAGGGTTCTTTGCAGCAGGTGAGAATAAAAACACTGGATCATCCGGAGATATTAAGGGAGATATTAAGAAAAACATTTGGAACTATATTGAAGATGAGAATGCAGGAGAATCTCCGGCTGTGTAGAATTTAAAGTTGAGAATAAATTTCGGGAGGAAGCCCTTTTGGACTTTTTAGATAGTTTGAAAGAATACTGCCGGCGGGAAAGCCTTCTTGATAGAGGAGACAGAATTCTTCTGGCCGTCTCTGGAGGCCCGGATTCTCTCGCTATGCTCGATCTTTTCGATCGCCTGAAGGGGGACCTTGAGCTTGAGATCGGTGTCTTTCATCTGGATCACGGTCTGAGGGAAAAAGCGGCTGAGGAGGCCGATTTTGTAAAAGGGTTCTGCCAGAATAGAGATATACTCTGCTGGCAGGAGAGGGTCGATATAAAAAAGATTGTTGAGGAACGAGGCGGCAGTATAGAGGAGGTTGCCCGCGAAGTCAGACTCGACTTTTTCTGTCAGTATGCGCGAAAGAAAAATATGGATTCGGTGGCAGTTGGCCATCAGGCCAATGATAGAGCTGAAACTGTTCTTTTTAATTTGATCAGGGGGGCCGGGATGAGAGGCCTTTCCGGAATTACGCCCAAAACTTTATTCCGGGATCAGGTTATTATTCGCCCCCTTCTTGAGTTCACCAGGGAGCAGCTGGAAGTATACTGCGACCAGCGCTCGCTTGAGCCGCGCAGGGATAAGAGCAATCTTTCAACTAAATATGATCGCAACAAGATAAGGCAGGAGCTCATACCCTATCTGGAGAATAATTTTAATTCCGAACTCATTTCCGCAATCAACTCTACTGCGGAGCTTATCCAGAGCGAAAATGAATTTCTCAACAGCCAGGTAGAAAGAATATTTTCCAGATATGCCGAAAATATGGGAGATCACAGAATTGATGTTCCCATTGATCCTCTTACCTCCCTGCATCCCGTGCTGCGGAAGCGGCTCTGGCGTATTCTCATCAGGAAGCTTCTCGGTTCCACGAGCGGATTTTACCGCAGACATTTTTCTTTGCTGGAAGATATTCTGCAGGAATGCCAGAAAGAGCCCGGGGGCAGGGAATATCACCTTCCCCGGGGTATAAAGGTAAAAGAGCTCTACGGCAGTCTTTCTTTTCGGGATGAAGCCTGGCGGTCGGACAGGGGAGAATCTGAGGATTTTTCCCTGTGTGTGAAGAAGCCGGATGAGGTTAATCTACCGGGAGGGCGAAGGCTTATTTTTGAGATTTCCGGACTTCCCGGAGATTGGAGAGAAAGGGCCGCCCGGGATGATATAGCGTTTCTCGATGCGGGAAAAATCAGCTGGCCGCTGACTGTGCGAAACAGGAGGCCCGGCGATAGATTTCGCCCCCTGGGGATGCGGGGGAGCAAAAAAATCAAGGATTTTTTTATCGATGAAAAGGTAGCCCCTCATCGCCGGGATAAAATCCCTCTGGTGGTTGAGGAGAAAGGTAAAATTGTCTGGATAGCCGGCATGCGCTGCGATGACAGGTTTAAGATCGATGATGAAACCGGGGAAGTTCTTCGGATAGAATATCAGAAATCAGAGTGAGGAGGAAATAATATGTCTGGCGGTGATTTGAGGGAAGATATTGAGGAAGTTATCATTGATGAAGAATCTCTGCAGGAGAGGATCAGTGAAATGGGATCGGAAATAACCGCCTCGTATTCCCCTGATACCGAGCTCAGGATGGTCTGCGTTTTGCGAGGAGCGGTGGTTTTTATGGCTGATCTCTGTCGGAGCATTGATCTCCCGGTCACATTTGATTTTATGGATGTAACAAGCTATGCTGGAACAGAGAGCTCGGGCACTGTCAGAATAATCAAGGATCTCGAGGATGATATAGGCGGTGAAGATGTCCTGATAGTTGAAGATATAATAGATACAGGCCTGACCCTGAAAAACGTGATAGATATGCTTGAGACCAGAAAACCCGCCAGCATTAAGGTAGCAACTCTGCTCGACAAGCCAGAGAGGCGGGATTATAAGCATCTCAATGTTGATTTTAATGGATTTGAAATTCCCAATAAATTTGTAGTGGGTTACGGTCTGGACTATTCGGAGAAGTATCGCAACCTGCCCTTTATTGGTGTCCTGAAAGAGGAGAAGTACAGCTAATTTTTGCCGGGACTTTTTTACAAACTGCGGCGAGTATGGTATAATGCCTCAATGTATAATTCGGAATGCATTTTCTTTTTATCATTGATTATGATTGACTTTTTGCGGCTGGAGAGGAGGTAAGTTTTTTTGAATAAATTCGCCAAAAATATCGGCTTTTACGTGCTGCTGATTGCCATTTCTTTTCTTGTGGCTCAGTTTTTCATGCAGCAGACTCCTGACGAGATCGAGGAGTTCACATACTCTGAGTTTTTGCGGCAGGTGGAGGCCGGTAATGTTGACAATGTAACTGTAATAGGCAGTGAAAGAGTTGAGGGGACCATCGATGGTAGAGAATTTGAAGTGGACGTCCCCGTTGAGGATACATCATTTCTGCTTCAGAATCTGCGGGATCATAATGTGGAAATAGTCACGGAACCGGAGCCTTCGCCCCCATGGTGGCTTAATATAATGGGATACATGCTTCCCATTGGCATACTCATTATTGCCTGGATATTTATCATGCAGCGAATGCAGGGCGGCGGCGGAAAGATGATGTCCTTTGGCAAAAGCAAAGCCAATCAGATGCAGGAACAGGACAAGGATGTCACTTTTGAGGATGTTGCCAATTATGAAGAGGTTAAAGAGGAACTGCAGGAAGTTGTGGAGTTTCTCAAAAATCCCCGCAAGTTTTCCCGGCTGGGAGCAGAGGTGCCCAAGGGCGTTCTGCTGGTGGGACCGCCGGGTACCGGTAAAACTCTCATGGCCAAAGCTGTGGCTGGAGAAGCGGGTGTGCCCTTTTTCTTCATCAGCGGCTCCGACTTCGTGGAGATGTTTGTGGGAGTAGGGGCTTCCCGCGTTCGTGATCTTTTCGAAAAGGGCAAAGAAAATTCTCCCTGTATAATATTCGTTGACGAGCTGGATTCGGTAGGACGCCAGCGAGGTGCTGGAGTTGGCGGTGGCCACGATGAAAGAGAGCAGACTTTAAATCAGCTTCTAAATGAGATGGACGGTTTTGAAGCAAATGAAGGTATTATTCTCATGGGGGCAACCAACCGCCCCGACGTTCTTGATCCGGCTCTTTTAAGACCGGGACGTTTTGATCGTCGGGTTGTCGTCGATAAGCCGGACGTTCGGGGCAGGAGATTAATACTGGAAATTCACATGAAGGATAAACCCGTGGACGAGGATGTTGATACCGAGGTTTTGGCCAAACGAACTCCTGGATTTACAGGTGCCGATATGGAAAATCTGGCCAATGAGGCGGCTATTTTGTCCGCCCGCCGGGGTAAAGATGTTATAAACATGACAGAATTTGATGATGCTATAGATCGAGTTATTGCCGGGCCTAAAAAGAAGAGCAGGGTTATTTCTGAGGAGGAAAGAAATCTTGTAGCCCACCACGAAACGGGACATGCTCTGCTTGGGGAGCTTCTCGAGCATGCAGACAGGACACACAAGGTTTCGATTATACCTCGAGGAGGCGCCGGAGGTTTTACAATTCCCCTGCCCGACGATGAGAAAAACTTTATGACAAAAAGAGAGCTTCTGGATAGGGTTACTGCTCTGCTGGGAGGCAGGGTAGCTGAGGAGATCTTTCTGGAAGATATTTCTACCGGAGCTCAAAATGATCTGGAGAGGGCAACTAAGATAGTTAGAGCCATGATCACTCAATATGGCATGAGCGAAAAAATTGGTCCTCTCACTCTCGGCGATAAAGATGATGGACAGGTATTTTTAGGAAAGGATCTTTCCACCAGAAGAAATTACAGCGAGAATGTCGCCTCCGAAATAGATCAGGAAATAAGCTCTATCATTGAGCAGTGTCACCGCAAGGCCAAAGATCTGCTCAAGGAACACAGCGATACTGTGAAGAAAATTGTAGAAAATTTAAAAGAGCATGAGACTCTAAATGCCGAGCAGATAAATAAAATCATTGAAGGAGAAGAGCTGGAAGAGCCTGAGGAACAGGAAGAGGAAGAAGCTGCCGGCGGCGAGGAGCAGGAAGATGAACAGAAAGACTCCCTGCCCGACCTGCCTCGCGGCGAGGGAGGAAAGGAGACCGGGTCCGTTCCCGGACACTGAGCCAGAAAAAACCGGGGAGTTAGAATGTGAGGAGATAGCTGAGATGAGCCGGGCTTTTATGCTGTATTTGCTAAAAAAAATAATTTTTCTCACAGAGATGCGGCTTTCTTAGGCCGCATCTCTTTATTTATTTAAACTGGCAATAAAATAAACGGAGGGGGCTGCACAGAGCATGATACATATAAACGGGGGAGAAATGACCGTTGATGAAGTGGTGCGGGCTGCCAGAGAGGAAGAGGAAGTTGTCTTAAGCGAAGAGGCGGTCAGCGACATAAAAAAAGCCCGAAAACAGGTAGAGGAAGTTGTGGAGGATAATCGCGTATGCTACGGTATCACAACCGGTTTCGGGCGGTTTAGCGATACCCGCATATCTCCACAGGAAGTGCTGAAGCTGCAGGAAAATTTAATCAGGAGCCATGCCGCCGGGACGGGAGAACCGCTGCCCCGCGAGATAGTCAGGGCGATGATGCTTCTCAGGATAAATGCGCTTGCCAGGGGACAATCAGGGATAAGATTGGAGACCCTCAAACTGCTGGTGGATATGCTGAATAGAGGAGTGCATCCTCTGGTTCCCTCTCAGGGTTCTCTGGGAGCCAGTGGAGATCTTGCCCCTCTGGCTCATATGGCTCTGGTTTTGATGGGAGAGGGCAGAGCAGAGGTGGATGGCAGCGAAATGAGGGGAAATAAAGCCCTTAAAAAGCGCAAACTGGAGCCAGTTACTTTAGGAGCCAAGGAAGGGCTTGCTCTCATCAACGGAACACAGATGATGACCGCCTTTGCCGCGCTGGCGCTGGCAGACGGACTTAATCTACTCAGGCATGTGGATCTTTCACTCTGTATGAGCATGGAGGCTCTCAGGGGCATTCTGGCTCCTTTTAACAGACTGGTGCACGAGGCGCGGCCACATCCCGGGCAAAATCTTGTTGCCCGCAATGTGAGAAATATACTGCAGGAAAGTTCTCTTGTTCTGGAGAAAAGAGAGGATAGAGTGCAGGATGCCTATTCCCTGCGCTGTGCTCCTCAGGTGCATGGAGCGAGCAGGGAGGCCTACCGTCATACAGCAGAAGTTGTGGGCAGAGAAATTAACTCCGCCACCGATAATCCCCTCCTGTTTCCGGAAGAAGACAGGATTATCTCCGGCGGCAATTTTCACGGGCAGCCCCTGGCTCTTACACTTGATTACTTTTCCATGTCGCTATCTGAAATAGGCAGCATATCTGAAAGGCGCATTTTTCGCCTTGTTGACGGCAGCCTCAATGGTGAGCTCCCGATGTTTTTAACCCGGCATGGAGGTCTTAACTCGGGGTATATGATTGCTCAGTATACCTCTGCTGCTCTTCTGGGTGAAAATAAGATGCTTTCCTCTCCCGCTTCCACCGATTCTGTGCCAACCTCGGCCAATCAGGAAGATCATGTAAGCATGGGGGCGGTTAGCGCCCGCAAGGTCAGGCGAATCGTTAAAAACTTAAGAAATATAGTTGCCGTTGAGTTTTTGACTGCAGCTCAGGGTATCGATTTGCTGACCGATTCCCCCGGGCGGGATTTATCTCCCAAAACTTTTGAGATCCAGCAGCAGATAAGGGAGGAGGTTCCTTTTCTGGAGAGAGATAGAGTCATTGCAGAGGATATTGAAAAAATGAATCAGATAATCAAGAGCAGAAGTATGCTGAAATTTTTTACAGGAGATGACTGGTTTGAATAAAATTTGACCAATCCATGCAAATAACTTGCAAAGAACCTTGCGAAGAACATTACAAAGAACCTTGCAAAGAACATTGCGAAGAAGATCTTAAATTTTCTGTTGTAAAAATAAAAAATGTATGTTACACTTTTAGCAAGTGGCAGAGTAAATGGCTGCGCGTGAAAAGTGCTCCAGGATGGGACGTTGCCTGGAGACGAAATGCCTGATGGCTGCGGTGCAGTCATTGCGTCCGCTGTCGCCAAAGAGCCTTTCTCTTTGGTGCCAGGGTTCATCTGCCATGGACCAGAGAGAAAGGGGGTGTAAGCTGGAATGAAATTCTCCACCCATAAACTGGTATATGTATCAATCCTGATAGCTTTAAGCATAGTATTCACCAGACTTTTAAGTCTAAGAGTAGCCATCGGCGGGGTGGAGGGAATAAGGATTGGCCTGGGCGGTCTTCCTATCGTATTTGCAGGCATTGCATTTGGTCCGCTGGCAGGAGGAGTTGTCGGAGCTGTTTCTGACGTGATTGGCTTTTTCCTGAATCCTATGGGCCCCTATATGCCGCACTTTACTCTCACATCGTTTTTGACGGGCTTTCTTCCCGGTCTCCTGTTCTACTATGTTCTGTCGAAAAAGACAAGTCTCAGAAATCTAATTATAGCGATCGGGATCACACAGGTAATTACTGCAGTAATCATGGTCCCCTACTTTCAAAATTCTCTTTTCGGCATTCCCTATGTAGCTACAGTGCCTGCCCGCGTTATTTCTCAGGCCGGAATGATACCGCTCTATGCCTACCTGAGCAGATTGCTTTTGCGATACAATTTGCTCAAAATTCCCGAACATTCGAAGCCGGTTATGCGCAGCTGATATTTTTGCAGATATAAAGTTATAAAGATTTAAATTAAAAGCCCCCGCCGGGTCCGACCTCTGGCGGGGGTTAATATATTCTCCATGGCATATTACCTTTATGCCGGGTTAGAAATCATCATCCGGCTGCTTTCCCAGCTCGGCAATTACAATTTCGGGAGATCCATTCCTGATAACGCGCATCAACAACTCATCACCGATGCTTCTTTCTCGTATCATACCGGCGAAATCTTCAATTGTTTCTATTTTTTTCTGGTCGACTTCTCTTATAACGTCATAGGGTTGAAGTCCCGCCTCATCTGCCGGGCTTCCCTCAATGACGTCCAACACTATGATTCCATCGTCATCCTCCAGGTTAAAGTGCTGTTCGATATCCGGAGTTACATCGCGATAGTAGATACCGAGCCAGGGAGTCCTGACCTCGCCGTATTCCCTGATGTCCTCAAGGGCAAATTTTACCTCATTTACCGGGATGGCAAATCCAATCCCCTGAGCATGAGTTGCGACTGCGGTGTTTATCCCTATGACTTCTCCGTCGATATTGACCAGCGGCCCGCCGCTGTTGCCGGGATTGATCGCCGCATCGGTCTGGATTAAGTTTTGATAACGCCTGAGATCGCCTTCGCGGGTGGGGACTTCAATGGGGCGTTCCAGAGCGCTTATCACTCCAAAGGTTACTGTGTATTCAAAACCCACCGGATTTCCTATAGCTACAGCCCAGTCCCCCTGTCTGATCTCATCGGAATTGCCCAGGGGTATGGGATCGAGTTTCTCTTCCGTATCCACCTCTAAGACAGCCAGATCCAGGCTCCTGTCGGCCCAGATTATCTCAGCCTCTTTTTGCTCCTCAAAACCCTTAATAGTTACCAGGATATCGTCGGCTCCCTCTACGACGTGTTCATTTGTGACAATATGGCCTTCTTCTGTGGCTATAAAGCCGCTTCCTATTCCCTCCTGTGTGGGAGGATCATCCTGGTAGTTTTCGAAGTCCTCAAACATTTCAGGGAAGAAATACCTGAAAAAGTCGTCTTCAAAGGGATGAGCCTGAGGCCCCATAAACTCCACTTCGTGTTTTGTATCTATCATCACCACGCCTTCTTCTACCTCATCGGCCACTTCTGCGACAAAATTACTTTCCAGATCAATTTCTCCTGCCTGAAGAGGGGAGGTCGGTCCTATCAGGGTAAAGACAAGAAAAACAATGATCAGAATCGGGACTAATCTCAAACTTTTCAGCTTCATTTTTTTACACCACCTTTCCTTTCTCTAGTTTTCCCGGAAGATAAGAGGTTTCCCTATAATATTGAAATTATTCCTCTGCTTAAACTTAAATTTCGGGCCGGTTTTTGAACTGGTCTTCGAAAATCAGAGGGTAATCATAACCGATTTGTTCCACAAGTTGCTTCGTATAAAAAATTATATTATAATGATTGAGGTAAGTCAATTTGACTTTTTGCATAATAGTTATTCAGTTTTGATTTAAGGTTCTTCTCCACATCAGCTGTTGGAGAAAGCTATGAGGCTTCGCTCACAATGAAATTTTTTCACTATCCAGTTTATATTGTATCATTTTAAAACAGGATTGTAGAGAAAATCTGTCAGTTTAATGTTTTCGTCGGGGCATTTATGAGGGTGATAACATGGATAGAAAGCAGTTTATTGAAGAACTATCTTCGGATTTTGTGGCCGATAAAATTTACGAGATATGGCCTGAGCTGGATTACAATTTTTCCCGCAAAGTCTCCTCCACCAGCGAAGTTATAAAGGAAAGATTTGAGAGGGGAGAGCTGGACGCCCCGGCCCTGCTTGTGGCCGGTGAGCAGACTGCCGGCAGGGGACGTAAGAACCGCAGCTGGTTTTCTCCGCCTGCGGGAGGAATGTATATTTCTTTTTTGCTCTCCCCGGCTGTGCCTTCAAATAGGATAACTCTTTACACCGTCGTTTCCGGCCTGGCAGTTCAAAAATGTCTGGAAAATTTCTCATATCCTGTCCGCCTTCGATGGCCGAACGATATATATCTTGATGGTCGTAAGGTGGCCGGAATTTTGAGCGAATACATTAATCTGCCAGAGCGGCAGGAACGGGTTTCAGCCGGTATTGGTATAAATGTGTGTGTCGATAACTTTCCGAAGGAGCTTGAGGGTAAAGCCACATCTCTTCATAAATATGATTGTAAAATTCCTTCAGCCTCAGCCCTGCTGTTTTCTCTAATTGAGGAGATGGGCGCTTACAATCAGAGGCTTAAAGATGGCTGCGGTGATCAGCTTCTCGAGTATTGGAAAGATAGACTTGATATCATCGACTCGAAGGTGAAAATTAACTCCGGCAGGAAATGCAGACGAGGGACAGTTCGGGATATAACTTCTCGGGGTGAGCTGGTCGTTGAAATGGAGGATGAACTGCGAAAAGTGAGGGCCGGTGATGTAAAGAGAGAATATTGCAGGAGGCGCGAGAGAAAAGATGCCTGAAAATATAGGTTCAGTCTTTGAATTGAAATCTCCCATA
>CAZVZM010000046.1:0-15645 GCA_964630835.1 uncultured Halanaerobiaceae bacterium | reverse complement strand
TAAGGATCCTCTCCATAACCCTTGGTGAAATTTACGACATATGCCTTTCAAATGATAGCTTCCTCCAGCAACTGATGTGGAGAAGAACGTTAAATAATAATTTCAATTAATAATTGTAACTAAAAAGGGGCACCGAAACTTACCTCGTTCATTGCTTCCGGTGCCCCATCAACTCTGGAGATATTGCTCTAAACTTTAATTTAAATTGACTATATTAAACCCGGATTATATTTCATCAATACATCTGTATTGTTAATTTACAAGTTCATAACCTTTATCCAGGGCTTTTTTATTTATGGGAATTAAATCATGCCGCCTTTCTGGAAGAACACTTTTCAACGACTCTTTAACTGTATCCATAGGAACTATATCTTTTTTTGCCAGGTATGCGCCCAGCATGACCATATTTGCCACCATGGTGCTGCCGAGCTCATCAGCTATTTTGTTGGCAGGAACCTCCACCGTATCCACATCTTCCCTCTCAACGTCCTTTTCTATCAGGGAAGAATTGGTAATCACCAGACCATCTTCCTTTACTTTAGGCACAAATTTATTCTGGGAGGGTAAATTCATCACTATTACGGAATCGGGATGATCTGTCAGCGGCGAGGGGATCATTTCATCGCTTACTATCACGGTACAATTGGCAGTACCTCCTCTCATTTCCGGGCCATAAGATGGCATCCAGGAAACCTCTTTATCTTCCTTCATCCCGGAATACGAGAGAAGCTGTCCCAGGGACATAACCCCCTGACCGCCAAAACCGGCCATTATTATTTCTTCTTTCATTTAATCCACCTCCCCGATATCAACGAATTCGCCGAGTTCATAAACGGGCAGCATATTTTCCTCCAGCCACTCCAGGGATTCTTTAGGGCTCATACCCCAGTTAGTAGGACAGTTTGAAAGCACCTCGACCATTGTGAAACCTGCTTCGGCATGCTGTGTTTTAAAAGCTTTTTTGATTGATTTTTTCGCCTGTCTGATGTGCTTTGTGTCATGCATGGAAACACGGGCCAGGTAGGCGGGACCATTAAGCTCGCTTAACATTTCCGTCACTCTTATAGGATTTCCAGCCTTTTTAATATCACGCCCGCGGGGAGAAGTCGTTGTCTTTTGACCCTCAAGTGTAGTGGGCGCCATCTGACCTCCTGTCATACCGTATACAGCGTTGTTGATAAATATTGTGGTGATGTTTTCACCTCTGTTGGCAGCATGCACTATCTCGGCCGTACCGATGGAGGCCAGATCCCCATCTCCCTGATAGGTGAAAACAGTTTTATCCTGATGAACTCTTTTAATACCGGTAGCCACCGCCGGTGCTCGACCATGAGATGCCTCCTGAAAATCAGTATCAAAATACTCGTAGGCTAAAACGGAACATCCCACCGGAGCCACTCCAATGGTCTCCTCCTTTATATCCAGCTCATCGATAACCTCGGCTATCACTCTGTGAGTTATGCCATGCGTACAGCCGGGGCAGTAATGAAAATCTTTATCCGTAAGCGCATCGGGATATTCTACAACTGCTTCCATCATCTCTCACCCCTCATTTCCTTTATTTTTTCGCAGATTTCTTCTATTGAAGGGACGACGCCTCCGGTGCGCCCGTAAAATTCCACAGGTCTGCGTCCGGAAACGGCCATGCGCACATCTTCAACCATCTGTCCGGTGTTCATCTCCACGGTTAGGAACTGTTCTACCTGATCGCAGAGATCGGATATCGGCTCAGTCGGGAAGGGGAAAAGCGTTATTGGACGAAGAAGTCCG
Source organism: uncultured Halanaerobiaceae bacterium (assembly GCA_964630835.1). Taxonomy (GTDB): domain Bacteria; phylum Bacillota; class Halanaerobiia; order Halanaerobiales; family Halarsenatibacteraceae; genus Halarsenatibacter. Next base: position 13,875 of record CAZVZM010000046.1, on the reverse strand, counting down.
GCTTTAATACCCTCTTTTCTGACCTCATCTATGGCGCTAATACATATGCGGGCGGTGGTTCCGAATGCCACCAGAACTATTTCTGCATCATCAAGTTTATATTCATCATATCTCACTTCCTCTTCCCGCATCCTATCATATTTTTCTTTGATGTCCAGATTGAGATCCTCCAGAACCTTCGCATCGAGGGCCAGCGATGTAAGCTTATTTCTCTCCCGGTCGGGACTGCCGTCTGTTGCCCACTCTTTGCGAGGCAGCTCTTCGGGATCAACTTCTTTTTTAAATTCAACCGGTTCCATCATCTGACCGATCATGCCGTCTCCCAAAATCAGCATGGGATTGCGATATTTGTCAGCCATTTCAAAGGCCTCATAGGTCAAATCAACAAGCTCCTGCACGGAATAGGGTGCAAGTACACCCAATCTTATATCTCCGTGGGCCATCCCTTTGGTGGCCTGGAAATAATCGGCCTGCGAGGGCTGTATACCGCCCAGACCGGGACCGCCACGCATGATGTTTACTATTACCGCGGGCAGCTCGGCACCGACTATATATGATATCCCTTCAGCTTTAAGACTGATGCCCGGACTGGAAGAGGAAGTCATCACTCTGGCGCCGGCACCGGCAGCACCATAAACCATGTTGCTGGCAGCAACCTCACTTTCAGCCTGCAGGAACTCTCCTCCCACCTCGGGCAGACGGCGGGACATGTATTCTGGAATATCGTTTTGAGGGGTTATGGGATAACCGAAAAAGTAGCGGCATCCGGCCTTGATAGCCGCCTCTCCCACAGCTTCGTTTCCCTTCATTAAAACCTTTTCTGACATAGCTTTATCCTCCTTTTGTAGACTTTTAGTCGCTGTATACAGTTATACAGACGTCGGGACACATTTGATAGCACAGCGTGCAGGAGGTGCAATCCTCCTGTTTCTCCTCCGGAACTTCAGCAGGATGATAACCCTGAGAATTGATTCTTTCTTCGGTCATCTCAATAATATCCACCGGACAGACATCGATGCAGAGTTCACATCCCTTGCAGCACTCATCATCGATAATAACATTTTTTTCTTCCACGGGAAATCCTCCTTATTTATTCATAAGTTTTGGCCTCTTCCTCACCCTTCAGAACCCGATTGGCACCCTGAGCTAAGGCTTTCATCTCCTCTTCGCCAGGATATACCCGCACGGGAGCAATATACTCCACTTTTTCCCGCACAAGCCCGGTAAATCTATCGGAGTGGGCGATACCTCCTGTGAGCAAAATGGCCTCGGGCTCATCCGGAGAAGGTGGGTAAAGAGACCCTATCTCTTTGGCCACCTGGTAAGCCATGGCGCGGAAAATTAGCTCAGCTTCTTCGTCACCGTTCTCAGCTCTTTTCTCCACCTCTTTCATATCATTAGTGCCCAGATAGCTCACAACTCCACTCTTCTTTACCAGCTTATTTTTCATTTTAACCGGATCGGGGTTTTCTTCCAGACAGTGCATTGCCAGATCGAGAGTCGGGAGAGTGCCGGCCCGGTTGGGAGAAAAGGGGCCCTCTCCGGCCAGAGCATTGTTAACGTCGATCACCTCACCCTCATGGTGAAGGCCTACAGAAATACCTCCGCCCATGTGAGCTACAATCACTGTTAAATCGTGATAGGAAACATCCTTTTCTCCGGCATAGCGCCGCGCAACTGCTTTTTGATTTAGGGCATGAAAAATACTTTTTCTCTCGAATTCAGGGCTGCCAGAAATTTTTGCTGCCGGAACCATCTCATCCACAACTACTGGATCTACGATAAAGGACTCAGCTTTTGCCTCCCGGGCCAGAGAATGAGCTAAAAGTCCGCCTAAATTGCTCGCATGCTCTCCCTGAAATCCCTGTTTTAAGTGGGAAAGCATTTTTTCATTGACTCTATAGGTGCCGCCGGTAATTGGCTTGAGAAGACCTCCTCTACCCACCACAGCATCCAGGGAGGTCAATCCAACATCTGCTTTCGCCATAAACTGGCGAATGTATTCAAGGCGCATATTTTTTTGATCGGCAACCTTTTCAAATCCCTCCAGCTCTTCGGAGCCATGCTCTATAGTGCTGGTAATTTTCTCCTCCACACCATCTTTAAAACCTCTAAAAAGAGCGACTTTGGATGTGGTGGAACCGGGGTTTATGACGAGTATCAAACTATCATTCATGATCATAAAAACCTCCCGACCGATAATTTACCTGATTATATAATTGCTGCGCACCTTTTTGATCTTTTCAATCCTCTCTTCGGCCATGATATCGGCAGCTTTATAGGTGGGAATGTTGTCTCTGCTGCTTATTTCAAATACCCTCTTCACATTGTCAAAAATACCGGCTGCTCTATTTAGGGCCTTTTCTTTATCGTATCCGTGCATCTCCTGATAAACATTCATGAGACCGCCAGCATTGGCTACATAGTCGGGAGCATAGAGGATATCCTTTTCATCCAAAATATCGCCGTGTCTTTCTTCGGCAAGCACATTGTTGGCAGCTCCGCACACAATGTCGCATTTAAGATTGGGGATGGTGTCATCATTTATCACTGCCCCGAGGGCACAGGGGGCAAATACATCACAGTTCACTCCGTAAATTTCCTCAGTATCAACTGCCTCCGCTCCAAACTCCCTCTTTACTCTTTCAACTCTGTCTTCCTTAATATCCGTAACTATTATATCAGCTCCGGCTTCGTGCAGGTGCTCACAGAGATAATATCCTACGCTGCCTACACCCTGTACGGCCACCGTCAATCCTGATAAATCGGTGCTGCCATAAGCCTCTTCAACACTTGCCTGCATGGCTTCGAAGGTTCCATAGGCTGTTACAGGAGAAGGGTCTCCGCTTGTGCCAGGAAGACCGGTAACGTAATCGGTCTCTTCATTTACATAGGCCATATCATCAACAGTGGTATTGACGTCCTCGGCGGTAATATAGCGGCCGTTTAAACTCTGCACAAAGCGACCAAAGGATCTCCAGAGCTCTTCGCTTTTATCCTCCTCTGCGTTGCCTATAACTACTGCTTTACCTCCGCCCAGATTGAGACCGGCAGCGGCAGCTTTGTAGGTCATACCTTTTGCCAGCCTCAGCACGTCGACAAGAGCATCTTCTTCAGTATCGTAATCCCACATTCGGGTGCCGCCCAGCGCGGGTCCCAGTGTTGTGTCGTGGATGCATATAATTGACTTCAGCCCGGACACCTCGTCATAACTAAATACAACCTGTTCAAAATCATCTTCGGACATAAGCTCAAAAACTCTGCTCATTTTTAATTACCCCCTTAATTTTTGATGATAAAGTTTGTATTTCATAAAATTCATCTGTCCATAATCAATTTGCCCAGAGCAATGGAATTAAACCTGGTTTCCACACTGTCCGCCCTGGATGTTATAACCAGGGGAATATCAGCTCCGTAAACAATGCTCGCTGAGCTAAGATCAAAATATATTATCATGGACTTATACAGTGCATTACCTACCTCAATATCCGGGACGACCAGCACATCTGCATGTCCGGCAACTTCGCTATCTATCCCTTTTTGTTCTGCTGCCTCCGCCAGAAGAGCATTATCCAGGGCTAGAGGACCGTCAACCCTGCAGCTGCCGAGCTGTCCGCGATCTGCCATTTTACTGAGGATAGCAGCTTCCCGGGTGGAAGGCATATTTTCACTTACATTTTCTACGGCCGCAAGCAGTGCCACCCGCGGATTGTCCCGGCCAATCGCGGAGGCTACAGCGGCTGCATTTTTTATTATTTTAGCCCTGTCCTCAAGATCAGGATTAACGTTCATGCCGGGATCGCTTAAAAAAATCAGCTTCTCCTCTCTTTCCAGCTCTATCATAGTAACCAGGCTCAATAGCTTTTTCCGTCTCAATCCGTATTCTTTTTTTAAAAGAGCTTTTAAAATCAGGTCGGTGCTGAGCATGCCTTTCATGGGCAGGTCAGCTTCGCCCTCAGCGACCAGCTCTATTGATTTATCAGCTGCTTCCCTATCGTTAAGGGCCGGTTCGATCCTGGCCAGATCACGCCTGTAACCCAGATCGGAGATCAGATCTTTAATTTTTTTCTCCTCCCCTACCAGCACGGGGTTTATCATTTTCTGTTTTGCCGCTCGCAGCACGCTTTCAAGCACACCTTTATCACCGGCGGCAGCTACGGCCAGGCCTGCGGGGGGGATTTCTCCTGCCCGATCAATTATATCTTCCATGCTGTTAAGCATCCTGTTTTCCCCCTGACGGGAGTGAAAATTCCCGGATCTTTAAATTTTAAAGAAGTTCTTCCAATGAAGCAAACACCGATTAAATAAACAGGTTTTCGGTGTTAATAGTTTTTGTTATCGTGATCGTGTTCAGGCGATTTTCAGCCACCCTGCGGGCAGCCTGATGGGTTGGTATATTTTCCTCTTCGGCCAGTTCAAACACGCTCATAAGTTGATTATATATTCTTTCAGTCTTTTTCATTGTTCTGTCTTCATCAAAACCACCCGGCTCCATTTCGTCACAGACTAAAATCATACCTCCAGCATTAATGACAAAATCCGGAGCATAAAGGATATCTTTTTCGGCAAGTTCAGCTGCATGTCGGTCCTCAGCCAGCACATTGTTGGCAGAGCCGGCTACAATATCGCAGCTGAGTCTGTCTATAGTATCATCGTTAATCACGGCTCCCAGTGCATTGGGAGAAAATATATCGCAATCCACATCGTATATCTCTTCAGGAGCGACTATCTCAATGCCCAGTTCTCTGGCCCGGGAATTTTTCTCCTCATCGACATCAGCTCCAACTACTTCTACATCTTCTTCCAGCAGATGTTTGACCAGTTTATAACCAACCTTTCCCAGCCCCTGAACAGCTACTTTAAGGCCAGAAAGATCGTCATCTCCGTAGCGATACTGACAGCAGGCTTTCATTCCCATATAAGTTCCATAGGCAGTGGGGACGGACGAGTCTCCCCCACCCCCATACTCCTGAGGAAGAGCACCTACATAAGGAGTTTCTTTTCTCATCAAAACGAAGTCTTCAGGTTTTGTACCCACATCTGTGCCGGTAATAAATCTCCCCCCCAGAGAATCGACATATCTGCCCAGTGCCCTAAAGAGCCCTTCGGTGCGATGAGTATCTGGATCACCCCAGATTACCGCTTTACCGCCGCCAAAATCCTCTCCAGCAACTGCTGATTTGTAGGTCATACCGCGGGACAGGCGCATGACGTCATCTACTGCATCCTCCTCAGTGTCATAATCCAGCATCCGGCAGCCCCCCAGGGCAGGACCGAGCACTGCGTTGTGAACGCCGATTATAGCTTTTAGATCAGTCTCGTTTTCCTGAAGAAAAAGAAGCTGTTCATGACCCTGCTCTTTCATTTTTTTGAAAATTTCCATTTAGCCTACCCCCTACTTTTGATTTTTGTCACATTTCAGAAAAAAAGAATATGAAATGAGATTCTTCCGGGCGGACACTTCTCATCTAATATATAATGCAACAGGCATGCCAAAATCAGGGGAAACTAAAGTTTTTTTGTTTTTTAATTTTGAAAAGAAAAACTCAGGTGAAGTTTGCAGGGGAAGGAAAATAGCCATAAAAGCCATTTTGGAGGGAAGCTTAATAGCAAAAAAATTAATGATGTAACGCAGATATTATTCTTCATAAATAATTATTTTTTTATTAAATTATTTAAGAAAATGAAAAAAGATAAATACACCTATCAATCCCACCTGCAAAATATATCAGGTCTGCAAATTTTTGCAGGCAGATTGTTGCATGCAAAGGCTAAACAATAAAACCTGAACTGTGTTTTTTCAATCAATTCCATACTTGTTCATTTTATAATATAGGCTGCGAACTGCTATACCCAGCTTTTTGGCCGCCTGTTTGCGATTGCCGCCTGTTTTATCCAGCGCTTCCAGAATCAACTTTTTCTCGGTCTCATTCATAATTTCTTTGAGGGAGTGCTCCTGTAAAGAGGAAATTATTGAATCTCTGCTGCGGGCTACCCGGGGGGTATGGGTGGAAGTTTTCAGGCCGGGAAGGTGTTCTCTGGTTATAATATCCTCCTCTATGCTCATGTGGATCATCGCCTGGCCGACAACATTTTCCAGTTCCCTCACATTGCCCGGCCAATCATACTCTTTAAGCCTTTCCAAAACCTCATCAGTGAAAGTTTCTACAGAACGACCATACTCCTGATTGTACTTTCTAATAATGTGATTTACCAGCGGAGGAATATCCTCCTTTCTCTCTCGCAGAGGCGGAATATAGATGGGAAAGACATTGAGGCGGTAATAAAGGTCCTCACGAAATTCATTGCCCTGCACGGCTCTTTCCAGATTGGTATTTGTGGCTACAATAACTCTAACATCAACATTTATAGGATGAGTGCCACCTACCCGAACTATTTCTTTTTCCTGAAGCACGCGCAAAAGCTTGGTCTGAAGATTTTTGCTGATTTTGCCTATCTCGTCCAGAAAAATTGTGCCTCCATCAGCCTCCTCAAAGAGGCCTTTTTTGCCTCCGGATCTAGCACCGGTAAAAGCTCCTTCTACATAGCCAAAAAGCTCGCTCTCCAAAAGATCATCCACAAGCGAACTGCAGTTTACACGTATAAAATTATAGCCGCTCCGATCGCTGCTGTTGTGGATGGCGTGGGCAAAAAGCTCCTTTCCGGTTCCACTCTCCCCACGAAGAAGGACAGTTGCGGGAGTGCTGGAAGCCTTGCGGGCTTTATTGATTGCCGCCTGCATTGTGTCACTCTCTCCGATAATATCATCAAAACTGTAATGGGCTTGAAGTTCCCTAAGCTTCCGTCTTGCTTCATCAAGCTCTTTGGTTAGTCTCTGTATTTCAGATACATCATGTATAACTGCAACACTGCCCTTTAAATCTCCATCAACGATGATAGGTGCAACATCGACTATGACATCTTTTTTCTGAGGCCCAACTTTCATTCTCTCCCCTTTCACCGGCTTTTTCGTCTGAAGCACTTTATAATGCATGCTCTCACCTTCGGCTATATCCACATCGGCCGGTTTGCCTATTACATCCTCTTCGGTTAATCCGGTAAGGCGGGTATAGGCGGGATTTATGAGAATGCCCTCCCCCTCTTCATTAACGACGGAGATGGCATCCTGGGTGGAGTTTATGATAGCTTCCAGCATACTGCGCATCTCTTTTAAATCAGTGATTTCCTCGGCCAGCCTCACAACCTCGGATTTATCGCGAAAAACAGCTGCAGCTCCAATAATTTCTCCCTCATTATCTCTTACAGGCACACGGTTTGTAACAATAGTAGTATCTTCCACATGCTGTGTCTGATGAAGTTCGGCCTCTCCCTTTTCCAGGATCAAATGAAGTCTGGTGTTGGGAATAACTTCTCTAATATCTCTATCTATAATCTCTTCCCGGGGAATTTGAAGTATATCTTCGGCAGCCTGATTGAAGAGCTCAATCCTGTATTCGCTGTCTATTGCAATCATACCGTCGTGGGTTGAGTTTATTATAACATCTTTTTTGAGATTGCTGCGGCGCAGTCTTTTCAGCTCAGCCCTTAAATTTGCATTTTTTTCAGGTGCTTCGGATTCGGACATTAATTTCACCTCGAGAGCTTCTGCTTTTTACCAGGGGGGATTAAGGTATAGTTTTAGAGGCAAAATGGGGCAGGGATATTTTTCCTCTTTCAACTGAGAAGCTATTTCTCTGACAGCTGCCAAAAATTTTATTTCAACATCCAGCCTGGATGCTGCCTTTTTCAATGCGGGAAACTTTTTCTCTATAATAGAAGTTTCTGTTTCTTCTCCCAGATGGATATTAGCAACAATCCCCGTAAAATCCAGATCGCTCTGCTCGGAAATCCTCCTCGCCGTTTGCACAATTTTTTCGGGAGTATTTGTGCGCGGACGAAAGGGGTTTACTATCAGCCATTTTTCATATGCTTCCTCATCCAGATGATCCACCACACTGGATAATGTCACTGCTCCTTCTTTATCTCCTCCTACGTCAAAAATAGCCAGGCAATTTTCGTTTACAAGAGCTCTTTTGATCTTCGGAGAAATAACCGGAAGATCTGCCTCTTTAAGCTCACCGGGAAAAATTATATCTATCCCTGCCTGCTGCAGTTCATCATCCTTTTCCCGGGAACGAAAATACGGATTTATAACATCCAGATCAACCAGCGCAACATCTAAATCTTTTCCGGCCGCCTGAAAGGCAAGATTGAGAGATATTTCTGTCTTTCCGCTGCCGTAATTTCCCGTTATTATCAGAGTATCCTCTGGATCCATAAATTTTTCCGGAAACATTGTATTCTCTCCTCTCTTTTATGATAGCACAGGTAAAAAATATAGTAAAATATTTTAAGTCTTTACCTGCTATCAGCAGAGGAAAAATTTCATTGTGAAAAGAGCCTTCTGGCTTCCAGGAATAATCACTTTGAAAGAAAACCTATTTAAGGTCCGAGATTTTCCGATCATTCTCTAATCCATGTTCCAGTTTTACCTTCAAGTCCTTCTTCGGCTTTATCAAGGGAGGTTATGAGACTCTCTCTATTAGCCCCGCTGCGAACAAAATTAATGGCAGCTTTAACCTTGGGCAGCATGCTGCCCTCAGCAAAATGCCCCTCCTCGCTATATTTCTCGGCCTGATCGGCACTCATTTCGTCCAGCCATTGTTCGTTGGGGGTGCCGAAGTGGAGGGCAACCTTTTCCACTTCAGTCAACATAATCAGTCTATCAGCGTTAACCTCTTCTGCCAGCTCTTCACCGGCATGGTCCTTATCAATCACAGCGGGTATCCCTTTTAGGCCGCCATTTTCTCTTATTACAGGGATCCCACCGCCTCCACATGCGATAACCACCTGACCTGAGGCCAGCAAATTCTTTACGACACTTTTTTCTGCAATTTCAACCGGCAGAGGGCTTGGTACAACCCGTCGGTATCCTCTTCCAGAATCCTCCACCATTTCGTATCCTCTTTCTTTTTCCAGGGCTTTAGCTTCCTCGCGACTGTAAAAAGCACCTACGGGTTTTGTGGGGCGGTCAAAAGCAGGATCATTCCTATCGACAATCACCTGTGTTATAATTGCAGACGCACTTTTTTCAATCCCCCTATTTCTCAGGCTCTCCTGCATGGCATTCTGCAGATGATATCCAATATATCCCTGACTCATTGCTCCGCATTCAGGAAAGGGCATATGGGAAACATCATCTGTTTTTTCCGAGGCGGTGGAAAATGCCAGATTTATCATACCCACCTGAGGCCCATTTCCATGGACCAGAACGACTTCATGGCCATGTTCAATTAGATCGACCATATTCTCTGCGGTATTCTTTACGGACTCAAGCTGTTTAGCGGGAGTTTCTCCCAGGGCATTTCCTCCCAGTGCAACGACCAACCTGCTCATAAATTATTTTCTCCCCTCTTTTGCTGTTTGTTTCAAAAAATTTGTGACTTTCTCTTGCTTAATTTTAGGCGAGCGTTGCCACCATAACTGCCTTGATCGTATGCATCCTGTTCTCCGCCTGATCAAACACCTGAGAGTGCTCGCTCTCAAAAACTCTATCAGTTACCTCCATCTCTTCCAGTCCATACTTCTGATATATTTTTTCCCCATTCTCTGTTTCCCGATTGTGATAGGCGGGCAGACAGTGAAGAAAGATAACATCTGAATTTCCGGTATTTTCTATCATCTTCATATTTACCTGATAGGGTTTTAGCAGCTCAACTCTGCGAGCAAATTCTTCCTCTTCTCCCATTGAAGCCCAGACGTCAGTATAAATTGCATCGGCTCCAGCGACATCGGATGAGGGCTCATCACCTATATTAATAGAACCTCCTGTTTCTTCAGCAATTTCGCGGCATTCTTCGACAAGTTTTTCCTCCGGCCACAATTCCCGGGGAGAGGTTATTGTATATTCCATTCCCATAAGGGCAGAACCTACCATCAAGGAATTAGCCATATTATTTCTGCCATCTCCAGCAAAAACAAGATTTACATTTTCCAGCGAGCCAAAATTTTCTTCCAGAGTCATAAAATCAGCCAGCACCTGGGTGGGATGATAGCTGTCAGTAAGTCCATTCCAGACGGGCACACCGGCATACTCTCCCAGTTTTTCAACCCGGCTGTGAGCAAAACCGCGAAACTGAATGCCGTCAAAATATCGTCCAAGGACGCGCGCTGTGTCCTCGACAGTCTCTTTTTTTCCCAGCTGAATATCATTTTTGCCGAGGTATTCTGTGCTGGCTCCCTCATCGCTTGCAGCAACTGCAAAAGAACAGCGTGTGCGGGTGGAAGGTTTTTCAAAAAGCAGGGCAATATTTTTGCCTGCCAGAAGTTCATCTCTCACTCCGGCCATTTTTTTTCTCTTGAGCTCTCGTGACAGATCCAGTAGATAATCGATTTCATCTCCGGAGAAATCCTTTAATTTAAGAAAATTTCTTCCCTTTAAATTTTTAGGCATAACTTTATTCCTCCTCATATATTTTGGTTTCCTGCCAAAAGCGAAGTTGAAAAGAATGCTATACAAGCCGGAAAGCCGAGGAAAAATTACATTGCGAACGAAGTTTTATAGTTTGTAGGCAGTCTTTAAGAATAGGTTTTAGGAAGAGCAATCAAACAAAACTCAACAATTGATGTGGATAAACCTAAAATTATTGCTCAATCAAAAGTATATTAATGAGAATATATTCAGAGATAAATAATCGAAATAGTTTTTAAATAAAAACGATCAATCTGAAGAAATGCATTAAAAGATCCTTTCCCTCCATAGAGGCATGCTCATACATCTGGGCCCTCCCCGCCCCCGGGATAGCTCGGAACTGGGCATTACATGAAGCTTTAGTCCGGCTTCTTCAAGCAACCTGTTGGTAACATAGTTTCTTGAATAAACCACTACCTCGCCAGGTGCTACAGCCAGAGTATTTGAGCCGTCATTCCATTGTTCTCTCCTGCCGGCAATGGGGTCACCATCGGCACAGCGAATGAGCCTGATTTCATCCAGGTCAAGGTATTCTTTCAGAATATCCTCCAGCCGGGATAGCTCTTTACGGATTACTAAATCCCCTTCATCACTCATCTCAATAGAAAACACCCTGAGAGGGTCCTCAATCTCAGCATGTATTGTAAATATATTATAATCAACCATTGTGAAAACAGTATCCAGATGCATAAAAGCCCGTTTGGAAGGTATCTGAAACGCAAGCACTGTTTCAAAGCTCTCCCGGGAGAGAATTCTCCGGGCAAACTTTTCGATTGCCGCAGGTTCTGATCGTTCAGAGATGCCCACCGCTAATATTTCAGGACTTAAAACAAGCTGGTCCCCTCCCTCCAGCGATTCATCTTCATATCGTCCATACCAGCGGGGTATCTCACAATCCTCAAACATGGGGTGAAATTTGAAGATGTATTCTGGAAAGATAGTCTCCCGATTTCTTGTGGCAAACTGCATGCGATTGAGGCTTGCGCCCCTTCCTACAATAGCAAGAGGATCCCGCGTAAAATATAGATTGGGCATGGGGTCAAGCAAAAAGGGATAATTTACCTCCACCCTATCCTGTAGGGATCTGCTTTCCAGCTGAGGCAGCTCAGTCTTTCTGATACCTGCCATTAACTTTACAATCAGCTCTCTGTCGCCCAGCTCATCAAGATATTCAAGAACTGTTTTTCGGCGGGCATGATGTGTAAGACCGGCCTCGTCCAGAAACTGCTCCAAAAATTTCTGTCTTACTCCCTCACTTATTAGAGACTCTGCAACCATATCCTCCAGATAAAATACCTCGACACCGCATTCTTCAAGAATATCTACAAAACTATCATGCTCCTGTCGGGCCACTTCCAGATAGGGAATATCATCAAATAAAAGCCTTTCAAGAAGCTCTGGGGTAAGCCTTTCAACCTCTTCACCCGGTCTATGCACCATCACCTTCCGCAGAGGACCTATTTCCGAATAAACCTGCAGCGGATTACTGCTCATAATGCCCCTCCTATCAGCCAGTTTTATAGCCTCAATTTAACACAAAAATATAGCAAGAACTCTCATTAAAAATTACATATAGACCGATAAAAATCTAAAGCAAAGGAAAAATGTCCTAAATGTAAGTGTCCTTAGACAAAATTCAACAACGAATGTGGAAAAGAACCAGATTTAATAATTACGCCCAATAAAAGCCAAAATAATTATCAGCACAATACATCTATTAACAACACAAGTAGTTAGCAAATTAAGTATACATATTTTTGAACCTTATTGTCAAATACAGATGTTCTTAAAAATCGAGCTTATCTCTTAATTTTTGCAGATTGGGGCCAAAAAGCTCCTCCAGCTGAGAGGAAAAATTGCGATATATTTCTGCAATAAAAATATCATGGGAAATAAAATTTTCTGCCATCAACATAAAAGCATAATTTTGTGTCCAAACCGCCTCCGCCCCTTTTGGTCCAAAGGATCCAAAAAAAGCTTCACTCCTGTCTGCCACAGCTGTAAGCCACCTACCCCTATCTTTCACTTCTTCATTCATGCCTTCAAGCCTGTGATAGAAAACCTCACCGGGCAAACTTAGATGCTGCCCGTAATATATTATAATTATTCTGACATCTTTTGCAGCAGCTTTCTTTAAAGAGGGAGTTATCTCCTTCACTTCATTTTCCCATACCTCCACCAGCAGCCTCTCATTTGCGCTCTCGATAACATCCCTGACCTTTTCCATGCAGCTCTGATCACCCTTCATATGCCACATATAGTCAACTTCCGGCTCCTCCACAAAATCATGCAGCTCCTCTTCAAGTATATTTAACGATTTTTCAAGACGGCTGCGATGTCTGCTCATAAATTCGGAAAGAGGAAGGGGAGAATAAACTACAGGATTCTCACCCTGTGCTATAACATAGCCCGCTTCCACCATGCGATTTACCGTTTCATAAATCTTTGATTGAGGCACTCCAGACTTTTTGCTGATTTCGTATGCACTTATTTCCTGATGTTCTAAAAGCGTTATATAAGTCTTTGATTCATATTTATTAAATCCAAGCTCAGCCATTTTTTCCAGAATTAACTCCTCGCTGCTTTCCGCCATTATGTTTATTCTCCTTTCAATCAATACAGCTGATTCAATTCGATTTTTATTTTTTCAGCCACTTCGGCTATAAAACGCGAATTGCCGGGAGGTGAATCAGCCAGATTATCTCTGTTAGCCCCGGTTAAATACCGGTTTAATTGGTCTCTATCGCCGTCCTCACAAACCATCTTAATAGCGTGACGTATGGCCCTTTCCACCCGCTCAGCTGTGGTATCACAATTTTCTGCCACCCGGGGATAAAGACGTTTGGTCACGGATCCCAGCAAAGATATATCTTCTATAACCAGTTTAATAGCTTCACGCAGATAGATATAACCCTTAATATGAGCTGGAACACCCAGCCTTCGCAAAACCTGGCTCACTCTGGTTTCAAGATTTAAATCTTCGAAGTCCCTATCACTGCCTGCAGCAGTCAGCATGTATTCCCTTTTTGTCTGACTGCTTTCGATCGGGAAAATTAAATCCCTAATTCTTTTATCAAGTATTTTCATTTTAACAGGCTTTAGAATATAATAATCCGCCCCCAGAGCAGCCAGGCGGGCAGCAATTTTTTCTTTCATAAAGGCCGAAACAATAATCGTTGTCATATCCTCATGCAGGCCCAGATCATGTACCTCCTCCATTACACCAATGCCATCCAGATGAGGCAGGATTAAATCAAGCAGCAGTACATCTGTCCGGTAGGTTTTCACAATTTCCAGCCCCTTTTCTCCATCATGGGCTGCCGAAACAAAATTATAATCATCTTTTTCGGAAAAATATTCCTCGCACTGCCTGCAGAACATCCTGTCATCATCAATTAATATAA
>CAZVZM010000045.1:0-15896 GCA_964630835.1 uncultured Halanaerobiaceae bacterium | reverse complement strand
GATCCTCCTCATTATTTCCGCCGGCTTGGCAGCAGGACAGCTGAACTGGGTGGTGAAATAGATGCAGAAAACGCCGCGGGCTAACAGGTTGCACATTGCAATCTTAGGCCGCAGGAATGCCGGCAAATCAAGCCTGATAAATGCCCTGACAAATCAGGAATTGACGGTAGTGTCAGAAGTAGCCGGGACGACAACTGATCCGGTATATAAATCGATGGAACTTTTACCTTTAGGACCGGTAACGATGATTGACACAGCCGGCATTGATGATACAGGAGAACTGGGCAGATTAAGAGTTAAGAAGACAGAAGAAGTCCTGGGCAGGACAGATCTGGCGGTTTTTGTGGTCGATCCCGGTCAGGGAATAGATGAGGCCGAAAGAGACTTTTTGGCTGAAGTTCAGGAAAGAGATATTCCAGTAGTTGGGGTGGTCAACAAAATTGATCAGGTAGAAGAGGATAAAATTAAGCAGCTCAGCAAAGAGTTAGGGATCGATTTACAGCCGGTTAGTGCTACCAGGGAGATAAATATAGAGGATTTGAAAAAGGAAATTGTATTTAAGGCGCCGTCTGAATTTGAAGAACCAAATATTATTGGTGATTTAATCGATTCACAGCAGACAGCAGTGCTGGTGGTGCCGATTGATATGGCCGCCCCGAAAGGCAGGTTAATTTTGCCCCAGGTGCAGACTATTCGTGATGTGCTCGATCATGACGCCCGGGCAATAATTGTTAAGGAAAGTGAACTGAAGGGGGCCTTAAATGAATTAAAATCGGATCCAGAAATTGTAGTGACTGATTCTCAGGTATTTATGGATGTAGCTGATGATGTCCCGGAGAGAATTCCTCTGACCGGCTTTTCGGTTTTATTTGCCCGCTATAAAGGAAATTTAAAGATTTATACCCGTGGAATTAAAGGGGTCGACAGGCTGGATTCGGGTGATAAAGTTTTAATAGCCGAAGCCTGCACTCATCACCGGACGTCTGATGATATCGGGACAGTTAAAATTCCTCGCTGGTTAAGAGAGTCAGCTGGCGGCAAACTGGAATTTGAACACGTGGCCGGCCGCGAATTTCCCGACCGACTGGAGGACTATGATTTAATAGTTCAATGTGGCGGCTGTATGGCCAATCGAAAAGAAATTTTATATCGCCTGAAAAAAGCTGATAGCCTGGATATACCTATTGTCAATTATGGTATGTTAATAGCTTATGTTCATGGTATTCTGGATAGGGCTTTAGAATCTTTTCCGCAGGCCAGGAGGATCTGGAAAGGGGAGTGAAAACAGCAAAATCCGGGAGATGAGGAGATCAAAGCCAGCTGGACTGCCAGGATCTCGAATTAGTTTGGCTTCTCGGTAATCCGGGCTGGATATGTCATCTTTTTCGTCCAGTTATCACAATCTGGAACGTTTGGTCTGACAAATCTGACAAATGCGTTGAGGAGGCCATTAAACTGTAATGAAAGAGTATCGAAAACTGATAAGGGATAGAATACCGGAGATAATAGAAGATGCCGGTAAAGAGTATGAAACTAAAATAGTGAAGGATGAGGATTACTTTGACGCTCTTAAGGATAAGCTTGATGAGGAAGTGGAGGAGTATCAGGAGGAAGAAGAAGTGGAGGAGCTGGCTGATATTATGGAAGTCCTGGATGCTCTGATGGAATGGCATGGTATCAACCGGGAAGAGTTAGAAGAAATAAGGCGGAAAAAGAAGGAGGAGCGGGGCGGATTTGAGAAAGGATTATTTTTGCTCAGGGCGGAGGAGTAGAGTAAATTGGCTTAATGAATAAACCCTACATTTTTTCATTCAGATAAAGCTTTTAATGTGATTGATATTTTTTATTGACGGCATTAAAATCATAATTTTATTGTATTTTATAAAGTTTTACGCAAAAGCCATATGAAATAAAGGGAAATTGTTCAGAGTATTTAATAATAAAAATGAAATTTAAGTTAATAATATTTTTGCTTTGGAATTCATAATTAAAAATGAAAATGTCGAAGGTGGTAAATACGAGCTCGATGATGAAGATGAAGTCAAAGAAATTGAACAGGGACGAGGAATCAGAATTATCACAGATACGTATCATGGAAATTTAAAATTTAGAAGGTAGAATTCATTTCTGAATAGGACTAGAATTGAATGGAGAAATGCCAGAAAGATTTAAAAAAATAATCAGTATTTAGCAGGAAAATATGAAATTAGCGTGAATAGTATTATATATATTATGATTTTTAAAATTTATGAGAGGAGGGGAGCGAGAGTAAAGTCCAATGATGCAAAGGAAATGAGGACCTTCGCTGGATTTGTTTTTAAATTAATGAGACGAGCACCTCTGTTTTTTGTTGGAATAAGTTATCTGAAAATTAACCCAATTAATTCGAGGAGGGGTTCACCCGGCATATTTTTATCACGAAAATCTTTAGGAGGGGTTAATAGTGAAAAAGAGAGGACTGTTTGTGGGGGTTTGCTTGCTGTTGATTTTTGGCATGTCTGTTTCGGCAGCTGCTGACACTTTGACCGTAGGAGTGGTGGGGCCATATACTGGAGCAGCTGCCAGGACAGGACAGGAATTTAGGGGAGCCGTAGAGACCGCTTTTTCAGAGATTGATTTTCAGATTGGAGATTACGAAATTAAGCTGGTCTGGGTGGATTCGGAATCCAGCCCGGAAGCCGCTGTGAGAGCCTATGAAAGTGCGATAAGAAGAGATGGTATGGACGTGGGGATCCTCAACTGGCACAGTTCGGTAGCAGTGGCTTTAATGGATTCTTCTGCCCGGCATCAGATCCCTCACTTTTTTGGCTTTGGGGCCACGGAAGTAGTAGTGGAAAAATTTGAGGATGACCCGGAACATTATAGTTACTGGATGGGAAAAACCTGGCCTGTGCCGGAAAAGCTTAGCGTGGGCTATGTGGATACACTTACCCATGCTCTGGAAGAGGGTTTATGGGAACCCCGCAACCTCAAGGTGGGAATATATGGGGAAGATACAGACTGGGGCCGAAGTTTTGGCGCAGCCATAGCTGAACAATTTGAGAATGACGGCTGGGAAGTTGTCAATCATGAATACTACGAAATGGGGGAGACAGATCTATATCCCCTGCTGTCCCGTCTGAGAAGCGCAGATGTTAGCGTGGTGGCAGGAACAGATGCCAGCGCTGAGTCCTTTTCAGCATTTATTACCCAGTCTCGTGAAGTTGGGTTGAACAGTGTAATCATAGCTGACGGTCTGGGCTGGGTAGGAGAATGGTATGAGATGACTGGAGATGCTTCCAATTATGTGCTGGATATGATTCCTGAATGGCCCGATGAAGAGGCCCGACAGTGGGCTGAAAAATTTGAAGAGGAATATGGCATTTCTCCTAGCACCTCTGCAGCCGGCCAGGCCTACGATCAGGCCAATTTCTTTATTAAAATTGCTGAAACCGCTCTTGAAAGAGAAGGAGAGCTGACCAGTGAATCCCTCTACACAGTTGGGCAGGAAATGCTCTGGCAGGGAGAACTGGTTTACGAAGATGGTATCGTGCACGCAGCTTACAAATATACTCCCGAAACAATTCCCGATCCCGTAGTTGGGGAAGGATATTATCTGTTCCCTGTTTTGCAATATTATGAGGGTAGAGGTAAAATCATCTGGCCAGATTATATGGCCGAAACTGAATTTCAGGTTCCTGATTATTTGAGATAATCGGTTGAGTTAAAAGTATAAAGGTTAAAAGTATAAAGAAAGAAGATTGTTTTGAGAGGTGATGGAGTATTTCATCACCTCTTTTTTATGGCAAATAAATAAGTTGAAATTCTTAATATTTACCAGAATGTCTATCAGCAGCTTTTAATGCATGCCCTGAAAATTGAGCTTCCCCCCCTAAAATCACAGGATATTGTTGTATAAATATATTAATTTTCTCTCTCTCATTGCAGGGTGAAAATTCACGTGATATAGTTGTTACAGATTGTAAAAAATATAGGGTTTCGCCAAAAAGTTTTTGTGATAAGATGTCTTAAAAGCCGAAAAACAGAGGAAATATCTTTATGTTGGCTGTATCTCTATAAGAGGTGGCGATCAGAAGAGGCGGAGAAAAAATGGAACAATTTGTTGGGGGGATATTATGACAGATAGTGAACTGAACAGGAGAAGATGGATAATATATCTGCTATTGTGTTTTTCGTATATGATGGCGTTTTTTCATCGCTATACGCCGGGGGTTCTGTCCAATGAACTGGCAGGTGATTTAGGACTTACGGCCACACAGCTGGGAACCCTCAGCTCTCTTTACTTTTATGCTTATGGGATTGTTCAGATACCGGTGGGAGTATTTACCGATAGATTTGGAGTTAGGGTGATAACCACCGGGGGTATGATCATAATGACGCTGGGGGCATTCCTCTTTGGTATAGCCACAAATACATATGTCATATATTTTGCCCGGGTGCTCCTGGGGCTGGGCTCAGCCGTCTTTTTCGTTTCCACCCTGAGAACAATTTCTGTTTGGTTTGCCCGGGACAGGTTTACCACACTTCTGGGCTGGACTTCCCTGCAGGGTAACTTAGGAGCCCTGCTGGCGGCTACTCCCTATTCAGTTTTGCTCATGGTAATGAATTGGAGGGATTCATATTATCTCTTTGCTGTAGTTGGTCTGGCAATTTCATTTGTTCTCTGGCGGATTGTGCGCGACCGTCCTGAAGATATTGATATGGAGCCGGATTTTAACACAGCTCGTACTCCGCAAAATTTTTCAGATATTTTGCTGGGGTTGAAAGAGGTATTTAAAAATCTCCAGTTCTGGCGTTATTTCACCATAGCATTTATTATTTTGGGAAGTACCATGAGTCTTTCAGGAATGTGGCTGGTCCCATATATGACTCATGTATATGAATTTTCTCGCAATTTAGCATCCAGTCTGGTGGTGGTGATGACGGTAGGGGTCATGCTGGGAGCAGCCCTGCTGGGGTTGCTGGAGAAGAGAATCAGGAGCAGGGTGAAGATGATAAAAATATCTGTGACAACAATTTCTTTAATATGGGGTTTCATTCTTTGGCAGGGAGGCAAACCTTCATTCATCACTTTGCTAATTTTAATTTTTGTTATGGGATTTATACGTATGTTTGTGCTCACTTCTTTTACCAGTATAGAGAATTTTTTCCCCACTCTAAAAGGGAGTGCCAAAGGAGTTATGAATATTTCTCCTTTTCTGGGCACAATCATTTTTAATACGCTAATCGGATGGAGACTTGATGCCACCTGGGCGGGAGAGATAATGGATGGCAGCAGGGTCTATACTCAGACAGGTTATCAGCAATCTTTTCTAATCATTTTTCTGTTTGTGCTTCTGGCCCTCTTTTTAAGTTTCGGCCTCAAAGAAGACAAAGAATCCTGAATAAAACATGGATATATATGAAAAATTTATTTAATTTATTTCACCATTTCTCTAAATTCACTGGGAGGAAGCCCGACCTCCTTTTTAAAGACGCGACTAAAATAACTGGCATTGCTAAAACCACTTCTGGCAGCTATCCTGTTTAAAGTCATATCAGTATGATAAAGATAGTGTTTGGCAGCTTCTATGCGAATAGTAGTTAAAATTTCTTTGGGAGATCTCTGGACTTCTGTGCGAAAGAGGTAATTCAAATGAGGGGAGCTTATTCCAATTTTATTGGCTATTTCGGAAATTTTAAGAGTTTCGTCTTTGAAGTTGTCGAAGATGCATTTAAAAGCTTTATTGATATGAGAATTATATTCTCCTTCGGAAGATAACTCCACGAGAGAAATCATATCTTTAAGGGCTATTGCAGCATAATCCAGATATTTTTGTGGGGAGGCGATTAATTTCAAATTGTTATAAAGAGCAAGATAATTTCTATAAACCCTTATGATATCAGCCTTTAATTCCAGGGAAGCATAAAAGATAGTTTGCAAAACCTGGAGGAGATAAAAACGGATGCCCCGGGAATTTTTCCGCATATTTGAAAGATAATAAGAAATTTCATCCACAAGCTCGAGAGCTCTGTCAAATTTTTGCTCTACGAGAGTTTCATATAATTCTTCTTCAATCATTTTGTTAAAAGATATTCGCTCATCATCTTTTTGCTTTTCAGCCATATTTTTCCTGGCCTCTGTAATTCTGGGCAGCAGTGATCTGGTTATTTCCACGAAGGGTCTACCGGGAGGGATTTCTATCAAAGGTAATCTGGCACGATTGGCTTCTTCAATTAAATAGTCGGGCATTGTATTAAAATAATAACCCACTTCGATACCCAGGGCTGATATATCAGCTTCTTTAAGGCCTTTAATAAACTCCAGCTGTTTGTTTTTGTCATCACCAGGACCGTGAATGCAGGATAGAAGAAATTCTCCCCCTTCCAGCCAATCTCCCATATCGACTATTTCACCGATGTGAATCCACGATACTTCTTTTTGCAGCCCTTCTTCTCCGGCTTTTATTTTACATCCCTGCATTGATTTATCTCGCAGCAGAGTTTCAACTGTTATAGTCAACAAAAACACCACCTGACAGTGATTTTTATCTATTTTACGGTTTGCTAAAAGCTCTGGATAAAATTATTGAATCTGGAAGGGATAGTTAGAAGGAGTTTGCGCTATTGTATAAGCCCCAAAAATTATGCTTATGGGGGTGAAATTAGACATACTACTCCTGTAAATTTTAATTTTTTTTGGATCTTCTCCATAACCGCTGGTGAAATTTGCGGCTTATGTCTGTAAAGCGATAGCTTCCTCCAACAACTGATGTGGAGAAGAACCTTTATTATTTAATCCAGGCTTCTATATCTTTCCAGATACTTCAGCCAGACATGGACATAAAAATGAGCTCTCTTTTTTAAATTTAAATTGTTAAGAGCATTTCTCAGAACGCCCTCGGTTTTATCATAATCAAATGGATCCTCTTTCTGTGCTTCCTGAGCTTTCTCTTTTAATTGTTCAGCAGTCTTCGATAACTCATATATCCAGGCTTCACTCTCCTGAAAAAAGTTAAATTTATCTGTATCCAGCTTTTTATCGGAAGTGAACCCTTCACAGAGCTCATCCAAAAACCTCTCGGCAACCTCTTTGACTTCTTCAGTGTTGTGCATTTCCATCAATTCTGCTGTGGCGGCAATTTGTACTGGCAAACTGCGACAAAATTTTTCATCTTCTTCATTTGAACTCTCCAGGGATTCGTTTAAAAGTCCTTCTTCTATCCATTTTTCAACGGTTTCTAAGTCGGGAATATCAATTTCTTTGTCCTGTTCCTTCCACCTATCTTTATCAAGGAGTTTTTCTGCTGTGCTGACAGCTTCTTCCAGTGTAATCATTATGTTTTCCTCCTTTAATTAGTAATTAAGTAAACTTAATTAATTAATTTCTTCGGTTATAGTATATAAGATGGCCTTAAAATATGCAAACTGAAGGGGGCTTTAAGTTGTCATTGTTATGATCAATAAAATCAATTAAATTACCAGCAGGGATGGGTTTATGGAATAAAATATTTAAGCAGATTGAGTGAAAAAATTCAATAATTAATTTTTGAAAGGTAATCATTGATAAGTGCATTTTTAATTGTTAGCTGATTTGATAAAATAAGTTTAGGTTGAGTAGAAAGGTAAAAATAAAATATTTCGGAATAAATAAGACTTTCATTGAAGATACTAGCTTTGCATCGGATGGAGTTTCTTGAGATATTTTAGATAAAAAATAACCTGACAAAACAAAATCTGAGTATGATTTATTTCAAAATTTAGCAATTAAGAAATATATTTGGGATGGAGGTTAGCAGGCGAAGTTTAGAATTATAAACAACTATAAACATAAGAAAACCCGGTCAATTTTATCATATTTTTGACTTTGATATTTTGCCTTGATACAATGTAAAAAAGGAAAATACAAAGCAGACTGAAAATAAGAAAATAATCTTAATTTAAACAATGTTATTTTTCAGGGCATTCTGACAGATAATTATGAATTTATAATCTCTTCGTTATGAGGCAAAAAGTAATCGTTATGAGGCAAAAAAGTAAATTGAGTAGCAAATATTACTGCTGATCTTTCAACTATTATAAAGTATGTTTTATGCTGATTTTTTAGAAAATAGCAGTTATTTGGCTGCCACACAGAATATGCCTTTTATAGGATAAATGTTTTTATTGATGGGTATACGTGTATTTAAGTATACATATTTAAACCCAGCGATGTCAGAATATAATCAATAAAAAAGATTTTTTCCAGCTGCGTTGTTAAAAAGGTTATGTTTTCTAATTAAAATAATTACTTTTTATACATAAGATATGTGTTTCGCGTGGTTCGTTTTCAGACCAGTAAGGTAAAGTTCTGTTATTTTTTCAGCAGCAAATCTGAGAAGCCAGGAACTCAAAGTTTGACAGTAGAGCTGTGAATGAATTTTTCGGGAAAGTTGAAGGAGAGCTGGCCAGGGCATGCAGGGAAAAGCATTAATTTTCAAACTAAATTTAATAATTTCTGGGGGGGATAATTATCATTCAAAAATTTCGCAGCAATTACAATCCAGAGCGAAATAAAGATCCCACAAAAACCCATAAGTTTACCTAGCAAGCTATGCAAGCAATATACCGCATTGTATTATGAAATATTTTTTTCAATTAAACTCCTGAAGGGGATGAGATAAATGTCACTTGAAATACTATTTGATTTATTGGTAATTGCTCTTGTTAGAGGCGGTATGTATGTGTTAATGGCTATGGGATTAACATTGATTTTGGGTGTTATGAATGTTCCCAACTTTGCTCATGGAGAATTTTATATGCTGGGAGCATATATCGCCTATTTTGTTGGGACTACTTTCCAGATACCTTCAATACTGGTTGTTCTTGTGGCAGCTATTGGAGGATTTATTTTTGGAATGGTTATTGAGAGAATTGCCTTTAGGCCATTAAGAAAAAGGGCAGAGGGAACTGAGTGGCTGTTAAATAGTTTTCTGCTTACTGTAGGTATTCAAATGATGATGCTTCATATAGCTTTATGGTGGCTTGGCGCCGATTATAGAGGCGTGACTCATTTTTGGGAAGGAAATATTGCTATCGGCGGCCTGCGAATATCAATGGATCGTGGAGTCGGTTTTTTGATAGCCATGGGAGCGGTTATTCTATTCTGGTTGTTTTTCACCAGAACAAAAACAGGAAATTCTATCCGGGCGGTATCGGAGGATGCTACAGGAGCTCAATTGATGGGCATAGATCTCGACAGAATATACATGCTCACCTTTGGTCTGGGAGCAATGATGGCTGCTATAGCAGGAGCGGCTTTGCTCTCTGTTAATCCCGCTCATCCTTTTATGGGTTTAAGACCTCTTTTTAGATCCTGGTTTGTGGTAATACTGGTAGGTCTGGGTAATGTAGGGGGCACGATAATTGGAGGATTCATTGTAGGGATACTCGAGACGGCTTCCTACTACGGCCTGGGAGCTGGATGGCAGGATGTCGTGAGCACGGCAGTTATCATACTGATTTTAATCTTTAAACCTTCTGGTCTATTCGGCACTGCAGTGAGAAGCGTGTGGGAGGAATGATAAAATGAAAAAACTGAACACGAATGAAAATTCAATTCTAAATAAAATAGGCCTTAATCCATTTTCTGTGTTACTACTAGTTTTAATCGCGCTTGTTCCCGTGGTGACTGATGATCCTTTCATAATACACCTCCTTATTACCAGCATGATATTCGGAACACTGGCCATGGGATTTGACTTTACTGTGGGATATATAGATATAGTTAATTTTGGTTATGCTGCAGTTATGGGAGGTGGTGCTTACACTTCTGCTATCATAGTTGGCGAATTGGGAATTACACCCTGGATCGGCATGATTTTTGGTGGCCTGTTTGCTGGTTTTTTGGGATTTGTTATAGGGATCATTACCCTGCGTTTGAGGGGCCTATTTGCAGCAGTAACCGCCTGGTTTTTTGGATTGACTCTGATGGCTATTGCTGCTAACTGGGTCGATCTGACCAGGGGTCATCTGGGATTAAGGGTAGAACCTTTGTTCGCCGGGCCTTCCAATGTTCCCTATTTCTATGTGGCATTAGTGTTTGCCATTGTCAGTTATATAATATTATACAGATTAACCCGGGGAAAGATGGGAATTGCTTTTAAAGCAATAGGTGAAAATCAGGACGCTGCCCATTCAGTCGGAGTTAATTCTACGAAGTACAGGGTTATGAATTTTACCATATCCTGTGTGCTGGCGGGTGTGATGGGAGGATTTTATGGGCATTTTGTAGGAATTCTCACTCCAGAGGTGATGCACACCAGGGAAACTGTTGAAGTTCTTGCTCTGGCCTACATTGGTGGTCGAGGAAGTCTCTGGGGAGGACTTGCAGCAGCCTTCTTGATAATCCCGGTTTTTGACTATCTGCGGCATTTAATGGCGTTAAGGTTTGTATTTTATGGCCTCATGCTTATTCTGGTAATGATTTATTATCCGGGCGGAATAAGTGGTTTATATGCAGCTGCAAAAAAAATACTGGGTAAAGCAGCAGGATAAATTGGAAACCAGGCTTAATTTGATTTAAATTTAAAAGTTAAAAGAATAAGTTTTATTACACAGGCTTCAATTAAGAAGCATTAATCATAAAACCTCTAAAGGAGGGGTGTAATAGTGAGAAGAACGAGTCTGGTTGTGGCCGTCAGTTTGCTGCTTGTTCTTGGCCTGTCCTTTTCAGTTGCCGCCGACACTTTGACCGTTGGAGTAGTGGGACCCTACACCGGAGAAGCTGCCAGGACTGGTGAGGAGTTTCAGGGAGCAGTAGAAACTGCTTTTGAAGAGATTGATTATCAGATAGGGGACTATGAAATTGAACTGGTCTGGGTTGACTCAGAATCAGATCCGGAAGGCGCCGTTAGAGCTTATGAAGATGCCGTTATGAGAGATGGTATGGATGTAGGAATCCTAAACTGGCACAGTTCTGTAGCCGTGGCCCTGATGGATGCTGCCGCCCGAAATCAAATCCCTCATTTCTTTGGTTTCGGTGCCACAGAGGTTGTGGTAGAACAATTTGAGGATGATCCGGATTACTACAGCTACTGGATGGGTAAAACCTGGCCCGTGCCGGAAAAGCTCAGCATCGGTTATGTAGAAACCCTCAATCAGGCTATAGAAGAAGGTATCTGGGAACCTCGAAACCGAAGAGTGGGCATATACGGAGAAGATACAGACTGGGGCCGCAGTTTTGGTGCAGCTATAGCTGACCAGTTTGAAGAACACGGCTGGGAAGTAGTGACTCATGAATACTATGAAATTGGTGAAACGGATCTTTATCCGCTCCTGGCCAGTTTGAGAGATGAAGATGTCAGCGTTGTTGCAGGCACAGATGCCAGCGCTGAATCATTCTCAGCTTTTATCACCCAGGCTCGCGAAGTTGGACTGAACAGTGTAATTGTTGCTGACGGACTGGGCTGGGTAGGAGAATGGTATGAGATGACTGGAGAAGCTTCCAATTATGTGCTGGATATGATACCGGAATGGCCCGATGAAGAAGCCCAGCAGTGGGCTGAAGATTTTGAGGAAGAATATGGCATTGCTCCCAGCACCTCTGCAGCCGGTCAGGCCTACGATCAGGCCAATTTCTTCATTGAAATTGCAAAAACCGCTCTTGAGAGGGAAGGCGAGTTGACCAGCGAATCTCTTTACACAGTTGGACAGGAAATGATGTGGGAAGGAGAGCTGGTTTACGAAGACGGCATAGTACACGAAACCTACAAATACACCCCTGAAACGGTACCGGATCCTGTAGTTGGTGAAGGTTATTATCTCTTCCCTGTTCTGCAGTATGAGGATGGAGAAGGTCACATGATCTGGCCCGACTACATGCAAGAAGCTGATTTCCAGGTACCAGATTATTTGGAGGAATAAATTGAAGAAGTAAATTTAAAATAAGAATATCAATAGGGGAGGTGATGGGTTTGCGGCTTTTGCCATCACCTTCCCTTTAATTCCGCCATATCACTGATAAGGAGTGACATTTGATGATATTAAGAACAGAGGACATCACAAAAAGATTTGGTGGTCTCGTAGCAGTTGACCACGTAACTCTGGATATTGAAGAAGGAGAAATATTTGGTATTATTGGGCCAAATGGGGCCGGGAAGACAACTTTAATTAATCTAATAACCGGATTTTATGATGCTAACGAAGGAAGTGTGGAATTTAAGGGAGAAGACATTACCAATCTCAACCCTCATGAGAGATGTCATAGAGGTCTGGTGAGAACATTTCAGATAGTGAATCCTTTTCCCAGCATGAGTGTTTTGGATAATGTAAAAGTTGCGGCTATGTTTGGAGGGGGAGAGTTTGAGGGGGATTATGACCGGAAGGCCATGGAACTGCTGGATTTTATAGGTTTTGAAATATCCCCTCAAACTCCGGCCGCTCAGCTCAATACAAATCAAAAGAAATACCTGGAACTTGCCCGGGCTCTTGCTACGGACTGTGATTTAATAATTTTAGATGAGCTGGCTGCAGGATTAACTCCGGGAGAATTGCCTGAATTGATCAATTTATTGCGTGAGATACGTGATCGAGGTATAACGGTAGTCATAATAGAGCACGTAATGAGATTAATAATGGAGATATGTGAAAGAATTGCAGTGCTGCACTATGGTGAAAAAATAGCTCAGGGCAGTAGAGATGAAATTGCCAACAGTGAAAAAGTTATAGAAGCATATCTCGGAGAAGAATATGGTGTAGAAAATGCCAAATCGGGGTGATGCAATAAAAATGCTGGAATTAAATGGAGTAGATGCCGGTTACGGAGAGCTGCGAATTTTGCATGACATAAATATTTCTTTGGCTGAGAAAGAATTTGTATCTTTAGTTGGTCCCAATGGAGCTGGTAAAACTACCACTTTGAGAACTATTGCCGGGTTGCTGGAGCCTATGGCCGGGGAAATAAATTTTAACGGAGAAAATATTAATGAAAATAGCCCCAAAGAGATTTCGAGAAAGGGGTTGAGCTTTGTTACTGAGGAAGGAAATCTTTTTAGAGGTATGACTGTGAAGGAAAATTTGATGATGGGAGCTTATACTATCAAGGACAAAAAACAAAAACAAAAAAATCTTGAGTTCGTACTCAGTCTCTTTCCTCGTTTGGGTGAAAGACAGAGTCAGCTTTCTGGTACACTGAGCGGTGGAGAAAGAAAAATGCTCTCTATAGCCCGGGGGCTTATGTCAAATCCTTCGCTGCTGCTTGTGGACGAACCTTCTCTGGGGCTCGCCCCACAGCTTGTTACCGTTGTTTTTGATAGTTTAACAAAGTTAAATGAAGAGGAAGATGTTACCATTTTACTGGTCGAACAGAATGTTAATACTGCTCTTAAAATAACTGATAGAGCCTACGTTCTGGAACAGGGGGAAATTGTTCTTGAAGGCCCCAGTGAAGAATTAAAAGAAAAAGACCATGTAAAAGATGCCTATCTGGGAGTGGTAAAAGAGTAAAATATAAAAGGGGATTTAAATGAAATCCACAAATGGAAAGGATAATTTGTCGCCCAATCCTGCTGCCAACAAGAGGAAAACCCGCACCCTTCTATATATGAGCATTTTTATTTTCCTCATATCTGTCGGGGAAGGCATGACCGCTCCGGCTATACCCCTTTACGGTGATGGGCTGGGAGCTTCTTACTGGCAGTTAGGCTTTTTAATGACAGGTTATTCCATCACCTACACTATTTTTACACTGGGAGCAGGAAGATTATCTGACAAAATAGGTCGAAAATCCCTGCTCCTTTTTAGCATAGTGTTAACTCTGATAGCTTCCACAGGATATTACTTTTCCGTCGGGCCTATAACACTTTTGATATTTAGAACCACGGAAGGGATGAGCAGGGGGATTCTCTGGCCTGTAGCAGAGGCTATAATAGCAGATAATACAGAATATGAAGATAGAGGTAGTGCTATGGGCAGGTTTACAGCTGCTTATGGCGCGGGAGCTACGCTGGGCAATCTTGCCGGCGGTTTTTTTATGGAGTACATTAATTTAACTGCTGTTTTTCCAGTATATCCAGTTCTGGCTTTAATTGTGTTTATAACTATTTTAAAGGGTGTGGAAGAGGCGGAAGAAACCAGTCATTCTGATCCTGATATTTCACTGGAATCCTTCAATCTGGTAGAGGAATATTTGAAAATTTGGCCCATATGCTTTATGGGTTTTGCTTATGCCGGTTTTTTATATTCAGTTCAGGGATTGTTATCCCAGGTTGCCAATATTTTTGAGGTGTCTTTTTTGGGGATTGGAATCATCTATGCGTTATTTTGGGGGATGAGAACCGGTGCTTTTACCTCCAGCGGAATTATGGCAACAATATTTGGAAGAAAGCGCGGCATACTTTTAGGAGTATTTCTTTCCCTTCTTTCCACCGGCACTTTAATTTTGGGAGAGGGTTTTTGGCCTTTGATTTTTGCTGCTGCTATAGGGGGTTTGGGCACAGGGATTATGTTTCCCCTCTGTCTCACGCTTATTGCGGATTACACCACTTCAGAAACGCACGGTTTTGGAATGGGAGCTCTGGAATTCACGATGGGAATTGGCATGATTTCACAAACCGCTATTTCCGGAGTTCTGGGTGAGGTAGGCGGGGTAAATTTCACATATCTTTTCACATTTGTAGTTATGTTAATCGGTTTATTTGTTACATTTAAATACATTCGTGAACCTTCTCAGGTTCATTGAATATAATATATTTAAAAATAGAACATATATGTGTTTAGAAAAAAATCTGTTTTTACTCTCATTTGTATAGTTTTGTGAGCCAGTGCACCCCAGAAAAATTTATTAAGGAATGTAAATTTGTTAATTTGTCAGGCAGTACTTAGTTATATGTAAGAGCGAATTCATAATAAATTAGATACATTCACACATAAACTTGAATAAAGGAGGCAATATAATATGCCCAAATACAGGCGAGCACGTTTTGAGGCCAACTCCTCTGTCAATTTTCAATCTTTGACTGAGGATGAGTGCGAAGAAATTTACAAGGCAGCGCTGGAGGTGCTGGAAAGAACTGGAGTTAATGTTTTTTCGGAAGAGGCAAGAGAGATTTTTGCAGAAGCCGGCTGCTGGGTAGATGAGGAAGACCGGGTCAGAATTCCTATTGGGTTGAGTGAGTGGGCTGTGGAAAATGCCCCCTCCAAAATCATTCTCTATGATCAGGAAGGCAATGCTGCTCTTGATTTGCATGACAATAAAACTTTTTTTGGCCCCGGTCCTACAAATACCTATCATCGCGACCCCTATACGGGCGAGAAGCGTCGGCCGGTTGTTCAGGATAATAGAAACACAGCCAAAGTGTGCGATGCTTTAGAAAATATCGATTACGTGATGGACCTTGGTGCTCCCTCTGATGTAACAGAAAATATTTCCGATGTGCATGCTTTTAAGGCCATGCTGGAGAACACCAATAAGCCTATAGTACACTGGGGGTTTGACATTGAACAGTATGAAGATATGATAGATATGGCCTCCGTGGTGGCTGGTTCGCTGGAGGAACTGCAGAAAAAGCCTTTCTTTTTCCTTTATTCGGAACCAATCTCTCCTTTAACACATGGCAGAGAGGCTATAGAGAAGGTGCTGCTGGCCGCGCGCAAACGAATTCCTATTGTTTATACCCCCGGCATCATATCTGGTGCCACTGCACCCTCTACTCTTGCTGGCACTCTTGTGCAGGGGCTGGCAGAGTGCATAACGGGTATAACACTTTCTCAGCTTGTTAACCGCGGCACTCCCATTATATTGGGTGGGGTTTATGGAATAATGGATATGAATACCACTATCTTTAGCTATGGCAGTCCTGAGTTTCATACCATGCAGGCGGGGATATCTGAGGTTTCCTCACATATGGGCATTCCTGTCTTTGGCACTGCCGGATGCA
>CAZVZM010000044.1:0-16208 GCA_964630835.1 uncultured Halanaerobiaceae bacterium | reverse complement strand
AAAAAGAACACTGCTGATTGCAGGCATTTTGATGGTGGCGGTGTTTTCCTTTTTATTTCTCGAATCATTTATGCTGGGACTTTTTGATGTCTCTTTTGAGAACATCATCGATTTTGAAACACCTCATATTACGGTTGGCCGCCCGGAATTCATATCCGGGGTGGATGAAGGTGAAAGGCTGCCCATAGAGGAAACCTTCGTCCCTGATGATGAAATGCTGGCGGAGATTCAGGGGCTGGAGGGTTTTTCTGACTTCACGTCCGTTCTGGACTTCGATGCCGATTTTATAGCCGGAAGGTATGACTATCCAGTACTTGTGCGCTCAATTGATCCTGAAAGTTTCGAGAAAGTATTTAATCACAGTAAATATCTTATCGAAGGTGAATTTTTGCAGCCTGGAGATACCGGAGTTGTGATAGGGGATCAGCTGGCAGGCTTTTTCGACCTTGAGGTGGGAGACTTTTACACACTGCGCTTTCAGGATAAACAGGGTTCTTTTAATACACTTCAGGGGGAAGTAAAGGGGATTTTTTCGGTTCCACATCCCGAAATGAATATAGATACTGTGCTGGTTGATCGGGAAGAGGCAGCGGCAGCGCTGGCCCTGGAGCAGGATATGATCAGTCAGCTTATGGTCCGTATGGAGGATAGACAGCTGGCAGAAGCCCAGGCTGAAATTCTGGATGATAGACTGAGCGGCACAGCTTTTGAGGTGATGTCATATCGAGATGCCAGTGATTTTTTAACTGCAATTGAAGCATTCGGCTACATTGAGATTTACTTTATTCTGGCTCTCTTTTTAATTGTTGGGGCTGTGGGTATTATCAGTGCTCTCGTATTAGCTGCCCTGGAACGAATTGAGGAAATTGGCATGATGAAAGCCATGGGTCTAAAGAGAAGTCAAATAGTCAGGGTATTTATGCTGGAAGCGGCGGGTATTGGTGTTATCGGCGGCACTTTGGGCATGATTCTGGCAGGAATAAGCATAACTCTTCTGAGAAACTTTGGTATAGATATGGAAGCATTCCTGGATATGGAGGGGCTGGGGCTTCCATTTACAGGGAGGCTGTATGGAGGCTGGAATTTCTCATCGTTTCCCCTGATTTTTATTTTTATTGTGGTGATTGCCCTCCTGGCCAGCATTGTACCTGCCTACTGGGCGGCAGGAAAGGATCCTTCAGATGCTATACATCATAGATGATATATATTTTGTATGTCTTGAGAGAGGGGGAAAAATATGCAGCTTATCAAAATAGCCTGGCGCAATCTCAATCGCAATAAAGTTCGCACCGCTATAGCTATTCTGGCTATAACGACGGTGGTTGTGATAGTAATTTTTTCCCGGGGACTTATGGAGGGCTTCAACATCTCCAATTTTGGCATTTATATAGATAACAGTTTTGGCCACGTAAGAATTGCACATCGGGAATATGAGCTGAGGGAAAGGCTGCTTCCTCTTGATTATACCATCGATGGATTTGATGATGAGGGAGCGCAAAGGATGGTCGAAAGGATAGAGGATCTGGATAATGTCAACTATGTTTTGCCGCGGATAAGATTTGGAGCTATGGCAAGTCTGGGTGATGAATTGATCAGGATGGTGGGAGTTGGAATTGAAACAGAAAGGGAAGCCAGACATGGAGTTATCGGTGATGAGATCAGGACGGGCAGAATGCCGGAAGCGGACAATGAGGTTGTTATTGGCAGTGGATTAGCAGAATCTCTTTCGCGAGAGTCTGGCGACAGCGTTACATTATTATTTGCTGATGCTTATCAATCTTTTCAGGGGCAGACCTTTCAAATTGCCGGTATTAGAGAGTCCAATGTGGCGGAGCTGGATGATAATTTCTTCTATATTCCTCTGGAAACCGCCAGAGATATGCTCTGGCTGGAGGATGAAGTAACGGAGATGATGGTATTTGGGCCCGGACCTGATGCCGCCGGAGCTTTGCAGTCCGAGATCGACGGTCTGATGGACGAAGAAGGGGCAGAAAATTATTCGACCCTTGTCTGGAACGAGGGAGATCCTTTTATACAGCTGTATGATGAGCTTTCAGATTTTCTTATTGTAGTTTACGTGATGTTTATATTGATGGGGGCTATAATAATAATCTGTATTTTGACCATGATTATCGGGGAGAGGATTTCTGAAATAGGTATGATGGCCGCCTTAGGCCTTAAGGAAAGGGACATAATGAAGGTATTTTTTCTGGAGGGCACTTTCCTGGGCTTTTTGGGCAGTGTGCTGGGAGCTGCAATCGGTGGTTCAATTACCTACTATTATTCAGAGGCAGGAATTCACCTGGAAATGTTTGGAGATGTTTTTGAGGAAACGGCCAGGCATATTGAGGGTATGATGGAGCCGGTAATATATACGCTCTTTGACCTCAACAATGTATTTCTTGGTTTTGCCCTGGGTTTTGTTGTTGTAGTTCTGGCCTGTCTTTACCCCGCATATAAGGCCGCTAAAATGGACCCGGCAGAAGCTCTGCATTATATCGAGGAGTAGGCCCCTGGCTGAAATTCCTGTGAAAATTTCAAGATAAAAATGAAGGTTAATTACAATAAAAAACATTAAATCCAGGCAACTATTTTAGCATATTTAGAAAGGAGGAAAAAATTTTTGAATATTGAATTAGATTACAGGCGCAATTTAAATTGTATCAAACACTTTTATTCCTGGAGGAGGGGAAGAGTGGGCAGAGAAGATGAAATCTCATAAGTTCAAGATCATTGGGCTCATAATACTGATTATCTTCGTGAGTGTAGCGTGGGAGGCTTTTGAGGCTGAAAATGACAATGACAGAGAAGAGGTGGGCATTGAGGAGATAGAATTTGATAATACTTATTCAGAAAGAAGTGGAGATAATTTTTCCTTTGATTATCCCGGGGAGTGGGAAAGAAGAATAGTTAGAGATAGATATGAAGACCAGGAAACGATTGAAGCATATGTGCCAGACGTGCTGGGAAATATATATGAAGACGAAGAGGTTACCCATCAACTTATGGTCAATTATGTAGTTGATTCTCCGCTGCACTACAGAGCTAATGAAGAAGAATTTTATATGCGCCTTGAGAGAGATTTAGAAGAAACAAAAGAAATGGGAGAAATAGAGGAAGTTATAATTTCAGAAGAAAAAGAATTTCTTGATAAACCTGCATATGAACTGAAGACAAAAATGTCGAGTTCGGCAATTCCCGCAGGAACCGAGTTAATTCAGCATACTCTTCGCGTATATGAAAATGACCACGACCAGTTAATTGCATATATAGCAAGGCCAGATGAATACAGCGAGCGTGTCGCAAACAAATTCTTTGAGTCCTTTGAATTCACAACCCCCTTTGAATAGTTGGTTCATTTTATTATGTATGACAAATATCGTATAAGATCTCTGTCATGATATTTATAACTTCAGGTTAAAAACTATACTTAAGCAGGGGAAAAATTTCATTTCGAACGAAGCTTTATATCTTCCAGTATAATTTAATTAGCTGATTATGACTTGACGATTTTACTGTTAAACGCAAAAAAAAAGACCGAATAGTCAGATTTAATTTCAATTGAATATAAAATCATCATTAATCAACTGACATCGTATTGAGTACCCTTATAGTCGATCGGGTTTACTGCCTGGCGGGGTGCTCAGGACGATGTCTTTTTTTGCATTTATCCTGCCCAATATTTCACCCGGAAATATCCTGTAATTTGAAGGATATAGAAGGAGTATTTACCCTTTATGTGGAATTTTAAAATAGGAGAAATAGTATTTGAGATGAAAATAGATTTAATGATTAGACATTTAGCATGCAATTAGCATGCAATATTTTTTGTGGTATGTCCAAAAAATATAATGATTGCATAAAGTCGATATTATTCAAGCTTAGAAATACAATCCCTGATATATCAATTATTCTGTCAATTAAATTGCCGATAAAATGCTTTTTCGCAGGAAGACCATATAATTGGTATTTTAAAAAACTGGTTTTATGTTCCCTGAAACCATGACCCGAGATTAAAATATCAGGATGTTGAGAAAGGATGAAAAAAATGAATATTCGTCCTCTGAATCTGGAAAATGACATCGATCAAATGGTGAAAATATGGCAGGAGGTTGGCTGGCTTTCCAGCGAAGAGAAGCCTGTGCTGAAGATACTTTTTCAGGCCGGGCAGGGATATGGTGCTGATCTGGAGGATGAGCTTGAGGCTACGCTGCTTTCGCTCCCGGCAGACATAAACTATGAAGTAAACCTGCTTCCTGTTCAGGCGCTTTCCGGGTTGGTGGTTAGTCCCCGGGCTCGCCGTCAGCGCATCGGAAGAAATATCATGATTCGTGCTTTAGAGGAAGCTGCTCGGTCGGGGCAGGCACTCTCGGCGCTTATTATGTTTGAACAGGGCTTTTACGATAGACTGGGCTTCGGACTCGGGGGCTATAAAAGGGTTTTCACCTTTGATCCTGAGAAGCTGAATATTGCGGAGGATCCGGTAATGCCTGCCAGATTATCTATCGATGAGTGGAAATCAGTGCATCAGGCGCTAAAGAGGCGCGATAGATCCCACGGTGGTATCAGTATTAAGAGTCCTGAATTCATTAAGGCTGAGCTGGAATGGGACAAAAATGAAAGTTATGGACTGGGCTATTATGACGATGATGGAAGTATCAGCCACTTTCTGTGGCTCTGGCGACAGGGAGATTCTCACGGTCCGCTGCTGGTTAAATTTCTTGCCTGCCGAAACCAGGCTCAACTTCTGGATTTGCTGGCGATCATAAGTCGTCTGGGCGATCAGATACACGCGGTGAAAATGAGTGAGCCCTACTGCCTCAGGCTCCGGGATTTTATTTCCTATCCTCATAAGCAAGAGAGGAAAACAACCGGGGGCAAACTAAGCTATAAATCCCGGGTGGAGGCTCCCGGACAGCTTAAGATTTTAGATCTGCGAAGATGCATAGAAGCTCTTGCAATTCCGGGAGCCGAACTGGAGTTTAATCTGAAGCTTGAGGATCCCCTTTCAAAGTTTGCTGGAGAAGATTCACCGGCTGTCATCTCCGGGGAATTCAGTTTGAAGCTGGGTGAAGAGTCACAGCTGAAAGAAGGAACAGTGCAGGGGCTTCCAACCCTCCAATCATCCATTAATGCTTTCACGAGGCTCTGGCTGGGATCAGCCTCACCTTTAGAGCTTAAGGCATCCTCGCAGTTTTCCGCTCCCTCTGAGCTTTTTAGAAAACTGGAGGAAACATTCAGGTGGCTGCCCGAGCCTCAGTTTGAAATGTATTTTTAATTTCTATGTTTGAAGCCGATTTCCTGGAGTTTATGTCATCCAATAAAGTAATATAATCAGATTATCTGAGGAGGAAATTGCCCGTGTGTTCATTATCCGCTCACAGAAATATATTAGTAATAACTGTAATTGCCCTGTTATTAGCCGGTGTGGCAGCAGGATTTACTCCTGCGGTCAGAGGGGAGAAGGATGCTGTTGAGTTCGAAGATGAGAACTTATACAGGGCTATTTTGAATGACCTGGACAGAGAGGAAGGTCCTATTACTCGTGAGGAGGCAGCCGAACTGGAGAAACTCGAGGCCATAGAGGAGGGTATTGAAAATCTTTCCGGTATTGAGCAGCTATCCGGCCTCAAGGAGCTTAATCTCTATAATAATGAAATTGAAAACATAGAACCTCTGGCCGGATTAAAAAATCTGGAGATCATAGTTTTTG
This sequence comes from uncultured Halanaerobiaceae bacterium, assembly GCA_964630835.1. Lineage (GTDB taxonomy): Bacteria > Bacillota > Halanaerobiia > Halanaerobiales > Halarsenatibacteraceae > Halarsenatibacter. The sequence goes on along the minus strand of CAZVZM010000044.1, from coordinate 10,495 downwards.
AACACAATTATGTCAGCGATATTAAACCACTGAGTGATCTGGAAAATTTGAAAGTTTTCAACTTCCGATATAATGAAATAGAAACTCTGCATCCGCTTAAAAATCTCAATAATCTTGAGGTGATCAGGCTCTGGGGGAATGAAGTTAGAGAAGTGGATGCTCTTTATGACCTTAAAAATCTGGAAATTTTGACACTGGCCGATAACGAAGTTGAAAATATCTCGGGTCTTGCCGGGACTAAGGCTTTAAGGGAGCTCCATCTGGATCGAAATCATATTGAGGACATATCGCCTCTGTCAGAGCTGAATAATTTACAGATTTTCTCAATTCCGGGAAATGAGGTTGAGGATATTTCGCCTTTAAAAAATATGGGTGAACTTCGCGAACTGAACTTTGCCGACAACAATGTCAGCGACATTTCCATAGTTTCTAATCTGCAGTCGCTGGAATCCATCTACTTTCGGGATAATTATGTTGAGGATATAACTCCTCTGGTAGAGAATAAGAATATTACAGAGGTGGCCAGCTTTCGTCTTAATTATTTAGATGTTGATGATGCGGAGGTGGATGAGCAAATTGAAATTCTGAAGGATAGAGTTGAATCCCTTCGTTATGATCCTCAGAGTAATACCAATGAGAATTGAGGAGGTTTTCCATGAGAAGAGTTAATCTTTCAAAGACAGTCTCCTATATACTTCGCCATCATCCTGAGGATTTTGGTATTAAACTGGCGGCAGATGGATCGGTTGAGCTTGAGGAACTGACGGAAGCGCTAAAAAACAAGTATTCGGATTTGACAGAAGAGGACCTGATTGAACTGGTGGAAAATGATCCCAAAGGGAGATTTAGCCTTATTGAGGGAGGCAGCAGAATTAAAGCAAACTACGGACACAGCATAGATGGCATAGATCCCGACTATGAAGCAGTTAAACCTCCTGAACTTCTCTATCACGGCAGCAGGCCGGGAGTAAAAGATAAAATTATGCGAGAAGGTTTAAAGCCCATGAACAGAAATTATGTTCATCTAAGCCAGATCCATGAAGAAGCTGTAAAAGTAGCAAAAAGGAGAACAGATGATCCAGTGATATTTAAGGTGAAAGCGCTTGAAGCTTTCAGTGATGGGGTGAAATTTTACAGAGCTGGTACGGAGGAAAGCGTTCAGGTTGAGGTGGAAATATATCTCACAGATGAGGTAAAACCTGAGTATCTTGAATTAAAAGAAAAATATCGGTAAATTGAGGGGGAGAAATTTTGAAATTACTGCACACATCTGACTGGCATCTGGGAAAACAGCTCGAAGGTTACAGCCGCCTGGAAGAGCAGAAAATTATAATGGATGAGCTGGTATCCATAGCGGATGAAGAAAATATTGATATGGTCTTAGTGAGCGGCGATATTTATGATACTTTTAATCCCCCGGCTGAAGCGGAAAAGCTATTTTATGAAACCTTACATAGACTGGCGAGCGGAGGGGAGAGAATTGTGTGCCTGATCTCAGGAAATCACGACAGTCCCAACAGGCTGGAAGCTCCCCGCCCTATAAGTTATGAACAGGGCATTATAATTATGGATAGACCTTCCTTCAATATATCTCCGGGTGAAGCCGGACAGCATAAAATTATAGAAAGCAGTCCCGGCTGCCTGAAGTTTGATCTGGAAGATGAAAAGGTGGTTTTGCTGGGCCTGCCCTACCCCTCTGAGAGCAGATTGAACACCGCTCTGGGTGAAATCAGGGACGAAAAGGATCATCAGGAGCGGTATTCTCAAAAAGTCGGGGAGTTATTTTCCGAACTGGAAAAAAATTATCAGAAAAATACCATAAATATTTCCATGTCACATCTGTTCGTCGCGGGAGGAGAGGAGAGCGAATCAGAACGTCCCATCCAGGTGGGAGGGGGTATGGCGGTAAATAAGGAGCATCTGCCGGATAATTCTCAGTACACCGCCCTCGGTCACCTCCATCGCAGTCAGAAAATTTCCTCTGAAAAAAATGCCTATTATGCCGGCTCTCCCCTGCAGTATAGTGCCAGCGAACGCAATCAGGCAAAAAGCGTTAACATAGTTGAGCTAAGCAGCGATAGTTCAGCAGAGATTGAAAAAGTTAATCTGAAAAATCCCAGGCCGATAGAGGAGTGGAGAGCGGAAAGCCTGGAAGAGGCCCGGCAGATTCTGAAAGAAAATGCTGAGCGCGATGTGTGGGCCTATTTAAAGATAGAGTCTTCGGAGACTTTACTGCAGTCGGAGATAAAGGAACTCAAAAATATTAAAGAGGATCTTCTCAGTATAATACCTCTCACTCCAGAGGAATTCAAGCGGGAAAAGAGAGAAGAAATGGAGCAAACCCTGGATATAGAGGAACTTTTCAAAGAATTTTACAGACACAGCCGGGAAGCAGAGCCGGATGAAGAAATTATGGACATGTTTCTGGATATAGTGGAAGGTGAGGAGGAAAATTATGAGGCCTAAAAAACTTGCCATCTCCGGTTTAAATAGTTTCGTAGAAGAGGAGATAATTGACTTTACTAAACTCACAGAAAAGGGGCTTTTCGGCATATTTGGGCCCACCGGCAGCGGTAAGTCCTCTATTCTCGATGCCATCACCTTAGCTCTGTATGGAGAAATTTCACGCGATACCAAAGAGTTTATCAACAAAGAAAAGGAAGAATTATTTGTATCGTTTGAGTTCGAACTGGCCGGAAACAAAAATTATACCGTAGAAAGAAAAATGAAAATTTCCAGCACCGGAGGATATAAAACCGCTAAATCTCGCCTGATGATAAGTGATGACGGCGAGAATGAGGTTCTGGACAGAGTAAGAGAGATAGAAAATAAAATTGAGGAAATAATCGGTTTAAATCATGAGGATTTTATGCGGACTGTGGTCCTGCCCCAGGGTAAATTCAGCCGCTTTTTGAAGCTCAGGGGTAGAGACAGGCGGGATATGCTGGAGAGAATTTTGGGACTGGAAGAATTTGGCGAGGAGTTGATGGGGAAATTAAAACGGAGAAGAAATAAACTTGAAGACAGTCTTAAGGATATAGAGGCCACAATAAAACAATATGAAGACATTGACGAGGAGAAGCTGGAGGCTGCCCGAAAAGAGCTAGAGGATCTGGTAGAAAAAGAGGAAAATCTGGCAGAGGAATTGAATGAGGTTGCGGAAAAACATGAAAAATACAAGAAAGTTCGGGAAAAACAGAAAGAGCTGGAGGATTATAGAGAAAAGGAAGAGAACTTAGAAAAGCGCAGGGAGAATATTCAGGAAATAAAAGAACAGCTTAAAAAAGTAAAGCAGGCTCTGGATATAAAAAAAGAATTGAACAAATTCAGGGACCTGGAAGAGGAGATATCCAGCACAGATAAAAAGCTCTGTGAACTGGAAAAAGACCTGGAAAAATCAAACGAAAAAAAGTTGAAACTGAAAGAAGAATTGGACCAGGCCGAGAAGAAAAAGGAGGAGAAGCTTCCTTTACTCACCGAAAAGAAGGTTGAAATTAAAAGAGCTATTAAACTAAAAGAAAAAAAAGAAGAGCTGGATAAGGAAGTGCAGTCTCAGCACAAAAAAGTAGAAAAAATAAATGCCAGTCGTGAAGAAAATGAGGAAAAGCTCAAAGAGATAAAGGATGATCTGAAAGAAGTTAAAAGTGATATTGAAGAGAAAGAGGAACGATTAAATGAACTCGAAGTAACTTCAAATTTCAGGGAAAGAGTGGGAGAGGGACTGGAGCTGGAAAACAAATTTCAGCAGAAAAAGAAACAGCTGGAGCAGCTGCAGGAGGAAAGAGAAAAATTATCGGAGCGCATTGAAGCTCAAAATGAAAGGTTGAGTGATCTCCAGGAGCAGCTCTTCCGGCATGAAGCCGGGATCCTATCTCAGATAGAAAGGGAGCTATCTCAAAAGAAAGCCGGAAAAGAAATGCTTACTAAAGAAAAAGAAAAAATCGCTTTCAGGTTAAATGAAAAAGAAAAAGAACTGGCAGAAATAAAAAATGAAATCGAAAAAATGGAAAAACAGAATATGGCTCATTTTCTGGCCAGAGATTTAGAGCCGGATTCTCCCTGTCCTGTTTGTGGTTCCAGAGAACATCCCCGGGCTGCCGAAAAAGCAGATGCGAATATAGAGGCTTTAGAAGAAAAAAAGGAAGCCCTTGAAGGAGAGAAAGAGGATTTAAAAGAAGAGCTAAATGAAAAAGAAGGTGATTTAAGGGTTATATGTGATGAAATTGAACAGCTGCAGGAGCGCAGAGCAGAAAAAGTTGCTTCCTTTCAAATTGATGAAGATAAACTGGAAGAATATGAGATAGAAAGTGATGCCTCCCTCAATGATTTAAAGGAAAAGCGTGAAACAGTTAAGGAAGAGATAAATACATTAAGGGGCAGTCTGAAAAATAATAAAGAAAATTTAGAGAAGAGATCCAGCAGACTGCAGGATATACAGGATGAGTTTGACATAATTGCAGAAGAGTACCGTGAAAAACTCGATTTGATAGATACTGAGGATTTTAGTGCAGCCAGTGAGGAGATAAATAAGAAGGATAAAAAGCGGGAAGAGATTAAAGAGGATCTGGAGGAGTTAAAATCAAAAGAGAATGAGCTGGATGGTAAAAGGGAGAAAATCAGGAAGAATAAAGGTGATCTGCAGGAGGAGTTTGTGGGAGCCAAAAAAGAGCTGGAAGGTCTGAAAGATAAATCAGGAGAAATAGAAGAAGAGATAAAAGAAAAAGTGGGGGAAAGAGATCCCCGGGAGTATCTGGAGGAAGTTGAAAAGCAGGCAGAAGATCTTAAAGATGAGGTCGAGAATATAGGCTCGAATCTGGATGATGTTGAGGAGAAAATCGAGGAAAAGGCCGATGAAAAAAATATTCTTTCCGATAGACTGGAAAGATTTAAAGAGGATATTGAAGACCTGGACAGGGAAATTGGCCGCCAGATGGACAAAAACGATATAGAAACAAGAGAAAAAGCTGAAAAACTGCTGGAGAAAGAAGAAAAAATCAGTGAGTGGGAAGAGGAAATCAACAATTTTGAAAATCAAAAGGACAGGGTGGAAAATAATATAGAGAGATTAAAGAAAGAGCTCGACGGGGAGAGGATAAGCGCTGAAAAATGGGAGAAAATTAATGAGAAGAAAGATAAATTAGAAAGTGAAAGAAAGCAGCTGCAGGAGAAAATAGGGGGACGAAAAGAAAAACTTTCCAGTATGGAGAAAGATTGGGAGATAAAAAAACAAAAGAAAAAAGAAAAGGAAGAACTTGACCACAGATATTCTCTTGTTGAGGAAATTAACAAACTCATAAGGGGCAAAAGCTTTGTGGAATTTGTCGCCATCCGCCAGCTGCGCTATATTGCCCGGGAAGCTTCAAAGCGGCTTATGCAAATCACCAATAACAGGTATCGTTTGGAGCTGGATGAGCAGGGTGAGTTTGTGATTGCCGATCTCTATAATGGCGGAGTTAAAAGAGATTGCAATACCCTGTCGGGGGGAGAGACATTTTTGACCTCCTTATCTCTGGCTTTAGCCCTATCCTCGCAGATTCAGCTCAAAGGCAAAACAAATCTGGAGTTCTTTTTCCTGGATGAAGGCTTTGGCACGCTTGATTCCAGCATGCTGGATACGGTCATGAATTCGCTGGAAAAACTTCAAAACGAGAATTTATCTGTGGGCCTGATCACTCATGTGGAGGAATTAAAACACAGAGTTCCCGTTAAATTGATAGTAGATCCTGCCAGACCGGGTATAAAGGGAAGCACCGTCAGAGTTAAATACGGTCATGATACCTAAGCTAACTTTTTAGTGATTTAGATGGTAATTTTTACGCGGGAGATTGATGGTAATACCTTATCTTTCATAAGCGGATCCTGGAGGTGCCGGGCAGCTGGATTAGCTCACATATTTTAGAAAAAACTCAGGTCTGATAATTTTTATAGTGATAATAAATAAGGCAAATTGGCAGGAAGAAATTAGTCCCTGCCCCTGACACTGTTATGGCGTATAAATTATATTATTTTGCGGGGGAATAATTATTAAATGACCTTCCTGATCATGCTGGTAAAACAATTTATCTTCCAGTTTTTCTTCATCTCCTTCTATCTGCCAGCCTCTTTCAGTTAGTTCATCTTTGTGCCAGTCTGCGATCGCGTGAATATTATAGAGTTCAGTTAAACTGTCTCTTTCCTCTTCAATCATTTCATCTGTTATGTCATCCGGCACTTCATCAAGTTCCCTAAACTCAGCGATTTCTCTTTCCGGAAAATCAGTTTCGTAATCAAAGACTACAGAATTTTCATTAATATATCTATCTTCAATCTCTTCCCAGATAAAATCGGGCACATCTTCGAACTCCTGAAAGTCAACCAATGTTATATCGGGATGAATTGAGATACTATCAGGCAGCAGCTCCTCCGGAGATCTTTCCGGCTCATCTTCAACCAGATCTTCAGCCTCATCGGGTTCTTCGGTGACTTCTTCATTTTCTTCTTCCTGAAACATTTCAATTATCCCCTCGGGGATACGTTCATAAATATCTCTGACTATTGGAGCTATATTCGTTATTTGTTCAATATCTTCTGGATCCAGTGCTTCGAGTGCTTCTAATTCTTCTATATCTTCTATGCCTTCGAATTTCTCAAGATCTTCTATATCTTCAATTTCCTCTAAGTCCTCTAAGCTTTCGATTTCATCCATAACTGTAAAAATTTGCTCAACAGCTTCAGGGCCGTGCCGGAAAACACCTGAAAATTGGTAGTATAAAAATCCTCCTGCGGCAACAACTCCCACGAGCACGATTACAATAAGAACTGCACAGCCTGAAATTCCTTTTTCGCTGGAAAGGAGATTTTTAATATATAGAATCTTCATCACCTCTTGTTTGATTATTTTTTCTTTGATAGCTTTTTTAAAAATACGGCTCTCCCCAAAATAGATGGCCAAGTTGCCATATATACTGGACTATTAGAGCTACTTACTCCTTTAATTGATGGGGTTTATAAAGAATTAAAAGTTGAATATTTACTTTTTTTATCTTTTATAATTAAGGCTTTTCTTCACTTCAATAAGTCGAATTTTGTTTTAGTTTGCTCTTATAATGATTATACCTGGAAGCCAGGAAGCGAAGTGATACTATCAATATCATTATTCAGGACAAAACTTTGATTGCCTGCAAAAAGTAAATAATTTTTTATATTTTTAGCTAAATTATTTATATTATGATAAGTAAATGGACGGGAGATAAATTTGAATCTGAATACAGAGGAGGAAATATTTACTGATAAAGAGAATTATATATGTAGTGAATATTAAAAATAACAAAGATTAAGCAGCAAGTGTATTGTACATGTATGATCTGATCAGGATCGTTAAAACTGATATTAAAATTGACATTATCACTGATAATTTAAAAGAACCGTTACAACTGGTGGATGTAAACAAGAAGTCCAGCAAAAATATTATGAAGCAATACAGGAGGGAAATTATGCAAAACAGCAGTTTTAAAAACCTGAAAATTTTTAATCTGGCGATGGGATTTTTGCATCTAATCCAGGCGATTTTGATGGTACTGCTCAGCACCGACTTTACTATTTCCATAACAAGCTCATATCTCATGGGCCCTCCCGGCTCTGAGCGCATGGGCACTGAAATTTTAACCGATCTCAGACTGGGTATCTTTGTCGCTCTCTTTATGCTTATATCCTCTATCGCTCATTTTTCGGTATCCACCTTTGGCTTTAACTGGTATAAGAAAAATTTGCAAAACCACATCAATCGAGCCCGCTGGATTGAGTACTCCCTGAGCAGCTCTCTGATGATTGTTATCATTGCTGCCCTTGTCGGTATCACTGATGTTAGCTTTTTAGTGGTCTTATTTGTGGTAAATGCATCCATGATATTTTTTGGCTGGCTTATGGAAACATACAATCAGCTGACAGAAAAAGTGGTCTGGACTCCCTTTATTTTTGGCTGCATTGCCGGGATTGCTCCCTGGATAGCCATATTGATCAGGCTCCTATCATCCGTTTCGCATTCGCCGGTTGAAGTTCCCGGCTTTGTCATATGGATCATTGTTTCTCTATTTGTCTTTTTCAATATCTTTGCCGTCAATCAACTGCTGCAGTATAAAAAGGCAGGCCCCTGGCAGGATTATCTTTTTGGCGAAAAAATGTACATTGTTTTAAGCCTGGTGGCTAAATCGGCTCTGGCCTGGCAGGTATTCTCCGGAACACTGGTTTGAAAGAGGAGAAGTTACCTGAAAGAAAAGGAAAGGTTCATTTTGATATTGGTTGATAGATATCGTATAAGATCTTTATTGCGATACTTATTGCTGGGAAAAATAAAGCAAAATGATATCGAAATTTTCGAAGCCTAAGTCAGGTCCAGGGCCAAAAAATTGTGTCCCCGGCTCAGGAAGTGCCGGGCTGGGCGTGAGCTCAGGGAAGATCTCGCGAAGGCAGCACTATTTTTTGGCCGAAAACTAAACTGAAGCAGAGGAAAAATTTCATTGTGAGCGGAGCCTCATAGCTTCCTCCAACAACTGATGTGGAGAAGAACCAACATTTTTGAGTTGATTAATCAGCTCTGACAGGGATTAATAATTTGGGCGTAAAATAATAAAAATTAATTTTTTAACAATACAGGAATAAATCATTTGAGCAAGAATGTAATATATAAGGGATTTAAATTTCTAAAATATTAAAAGGGAGTGAGTAAGCATTGAGAAAGACTATTTTAATTCTGGTAGTTGTCCTGGCCGTGGCAGTTGTTCTGCCGATGGGTACCGTTCAGGCTCAGCAGGAGGGCGGAGACCTGGTTATAGCCATGGGTACAGAGCCGGAGGGACTGGATCCCATTGACGTATCTTCTTCCCCGGCCGCTATGGTTATGATGCACAATATGGAGGCTCTCTTCGATATGACACCGGAGGGAGAAATAGTGCCGCATCTGGCTAAAGGTTATGAGGTCTCCTCCGATGGTCTGGAGTACACGATTGAATTGAGGGAAGGCATTGAGTTTCATGACGGAGTCTATTTTGACGCAGAAGCTGCCAAATTTAACCTGGAGCGGTTTCTGGATGAAGAGGCTCCTTTTTCCTTCCTTATCGATGAGGTAGAAGAAATTGAAGTAATTGATGATTATACTATTAAACTCATTCTAGAAGAGCCCTTTGCTCCTATGATGGCCCACCTATCTCATGATTTTATTAGCATGGTAAGTCCGGAAGCAGTCGAGGAATTAGGTGACGATCTTACCACTAATCCCGTGGGAACCGGAGCTTTTGAGTTTGTAGAATGGACCAGAGGAGAAGAGATTGTTCTGGAGCGCAATGAGGATTACTGGGGCGACGCACCTCATCTGGATACAATCACTTTCCGTTTTGTTCCCGAAGATTCCACCCGTGCAGTGCAGGTTGAAACCGGTGAAGCCCATGCCGCCAACTTTATTCCTCCTCATGAAATGGAGAGACTGGAAGAAGTTGAAGACGTAAATGTGGTACCGGCTACCAGTCTGCGCACAATATACATTGGATTAAATCATACCAAGGAACCTTTCGATGATGCCCGCGTGCGAAGAGCTTTAAACTATGCAGTTGACAACAGAGCCATAGTTGAGCAGGTAATGCAGGGTGCAGGACGTCCCTCGGATGCTCCCATCTCTCCGGACATTTTTGGATATTCAGAACAGGAAGTATATGAATATAATCCGGATAAAGCCCGGGAGCTGCTGGCAGAGGCCGGTTATGAAGATGGTTTTGAAACGGTCTTGAATCATCCCACAGGAAGATACATGATGGATAATACTATAGCTGAGGCTGTCCAATCCCAGCTTGCCGATGTAGGTGTAGATGCCGAGCTGGAGACAATGGAGTGGGGCACCTATCTTGATTACACGGACGCATACGCGGAAGAATCAGAGCATGAGATGTTCATGCTCGGCTGGGGAACTGTAACTGGCGATGCAGATTATGGCCTTTATGCCACTTTGCATTCCGATGAATGGGTCCCCTACAGCAGCAATAGAAGCTACAATCGCTATCCGGAATTTGATGCGCTTCTGGATGAGGCCCGCGTTCAGACTGAACCAGAAGTTAGAGAAGAGCTTTATGCGCAGGCAATTTCAGAGGTTTGGGAGCAGGCGCCCTGGATCTTCCTCCATAGCGAAGTTCAGATAAACATCGAGCGAGAGGAAGTTGAAGGCCTTGTCCATCATCCCAGAGAATACATCTCAGCAATAGAAGCCTATCTTGAGGAATAGTGCATCTGGAGAAGCAGTAAAAGTTAAATAAATATCCAGAAAAATACATTCAGCTCAAATAATGTCCGTAAATATATCAGGGCTGGGATCATGAAGTTATTAACCGTGGTTCCAGCCCTCTTACTATATGCTAGAAATATATTGAGTCCAGATTTAAATCTATTGTTTGATAATTAGGCTCTTCTCCGAAACCATTGGTGAAATTTACGACAAATGCCTGTAAAGCGATAGCTGCTCACCTCTTATTAT
>CAZVZM010000043.1:0-16263 GCA_964630835.1 uncultured Halanaerobiaceae bacterium | reverse complement strand
GCCAGTATATCACCTATGGTAGAGGGAACTTCCACTCCCAGATTTTCGTTGAGATTGGCGTTGGGATCAGCATCTACTGCCAGGACCGGCATTAGGTTTCTTTCAACAAGCTCGGATACCATAAGACTGGCAACAGTGGTTTTACCTGTACCGCCTTTGCCGGCAACAGCTATCGTATAGGGCATCATTTATCCTCCTAAACAAAATTAAATTCGGACAATTCAAATCAATACACTGTATTATCAGTCATCGCTGTTCGGGCTGTAATCCCTGAGGAAATTGGGAATTCCGCTGGCTTCACGCGGACCAACTACAACATCCCAGCCTGATTCAACTTCAAGAGAACCGCTCATAACCGCTACATGTCCGGGTATTATAACCTCTTTATGCGCCAGCTCTTCAGCCAGACCGGATTCCTCCAGAGCATCGGCTGCAGCTTCTGCTGTGAGATTTTCCGATGAATAGGCCGTCAAAACGGACTGACCCTCCGTATCGACGGTGAGAATGTAAGAGGGCACCCGGCTTGTCTCCACCTCGGAAGCCACAGTAAAGTAGGTGAGAGCAAAATTCGTTGTCATCAGTACAGGTGAATTTTCATCATGATCCTCACCAACTTCAAACACTTTGGCTTCAACTGTGGGAGGCACTCTGGGATCGGTGTAAATATTTTGCCTTAGAACTGTAACCGGCAGAGCCTGCCAGCGCTGAGCATCCTCAAGAAGGATAACCCCCGCGTATTTGCTGACATATGTGCAGGCCTCCATCAAAACTTCATGAGGGTCATCATTTTCTGCAAAAGCAATAGTGGGATAACCCAGCGGCCTGAATGTCTTTTCCAGAGCCTGCCGACGTATTTGTGTCTGCTCCTGCACTCCCGTCAGGGGATCGCGCGCACCCGAATCCAGAATAAGATCTTCAGCGCCCATGTCGCTTATCTCCGGAGTTAGCTCAGCCAGTTCGTCCAGGTTCTCTCCCTTAACGGCCAGGGGCACATCATATTCTTCAGCAAGAGAAGCCATCTCTTTATAATTATCAGATGTCGCTGCATATATCAGAGGCCTTTCCTCTTTAAGCTCCGCATTTTCTGAAAAAGCTTTTTCTATCATTTCCGGATCTTCGCTCAAAAGGACCGGGATCCGATCGCTTGCTTCCAGAACCGAACCAACGCATTGAGCAAACTGCTCCGGATCCTCGCTGTCGCCTCTTATGCCGATCAGTTCAAATTCGATGATTTCACCTATACGCTCATAGGTCAGGTCATTGTATACTTCCAGTTTATCCTCAAGCTCATCCTCTGTCAAAGTGTCGCTCAGGATACCTCCAATGCCGGGTTGATTGTGAAATGTCTCTTCATGCCTATACATCACCGTTTCCATACCCAGCGGCACTTCTCTCTCCCCGCGGCTTAAAACTACTTCCTTAATAGGGGGAGCGGAAGCACTGGCAAGCTCCTGTTTTGCCTCCTCCGAAACATCAGGACACTCATCCAGCTCTATCTGCTTGTTGGCAAGCTGCATGGCAAAGGCAAGACAGGTAGGATGACCGCACTTACCGCAGTTTGTCTGCGGCAGCAGTTCATAAATATCCATGGCTGATAGATCCATTTTACATCCCTCCACTTAATTTCTGTTTTTTTCTGGCATCCTCTATATCTGTATTAGTCATTTAATTTAGCTATTTAACTTAAAGTTTAGACAGAAGGTAGCGGCCGACCATCGGGCCGACCGCTTTTATCTTTTTGTAGAGCTGATATCATTACATCATTGGTTCCTTTTCCAGAGCGGGATGACCGACTTCCTGCAGGTATTCAAGGACTTCCTCCTCGCTGGTTGCCACTTCCTCGTCGGCGATCATATCAAGGAAGTTTTCTATGCCGTATTTTTCCTCTACCTTTTCGTTTAGCAGCTCGCCCACATCTTCTTTCAAAGTTTTTGGCATCCACACTATCCGGGGATGCCCGCCGTCAGCGGAGATAAATTTGTCGCTTGTGATATAGAGCTTGGAAATCCCTATAAAGCCCGGCGTCTGCACTCCGCCGCCCACCTGTCCGGCCATGGTAGAAAAGGTCATGCCGGCGGGTGTCATACCGTCAAATTCTCTTGGAACAATCATGACGCCGTTTGCAGAGGGAACCATAGTTGCAATACACTCAAAGCAGCCGCAGGAAGTCATGGGATCAACCATCATGGAGTAAGCGCTAAAGCTTGTGAGATTTCCACGCGATGCTTCCTCCAGATATTCATTAACTCCCCGCCACATACCCAGCTCTTCATCTATACATTCACCTTTTTTCACAGGCTGATTGGGGCCAGAAGGAATAATTTCGTAATTAGCCTTGGCATCCAGCCATGTGTAACCTCCGCAGAGACCGGAGCGCTCCGGAGTTATAATGCAGACATGGTCGGGAGCAAAACTCTGACAGAGAACGCAGGAGTAGAAGGTGTCGACCTCTTCATCGGTCATCTCTCTGATCCTGTCATCTCTTTCGCTGTATGCCTCCCTGGCAACCTCTCTGAGCTCTAAGACCTTATCTTCTTCGGTGTAGAGATGAACCTCAATCTTGTCAGCCACCGCTCCGTATTCCTGATGGAGGCGGGCATGCAAAACATCACCGATGTGCTTTATTTTGAACCCTTCCTCTACGGCTTCTTCCGATATTCTGATCCAGTTTATATCTCGCTGGCCATTGTGCCATAGGCCCGATGCTTCGTTACAATAAGTGTGGATCATTCTCTCCATAACCGGTTCAAAGTCCTCCTGCATGTCCCGGCCATATACTTCAACCACAATACCCAGAGGCAGCTGAGAGCCTGGCTCAATATCATCAACTTCCGGCCCTTCCATTACAATCTTTCCATCTTCCACTGCATCGGAATCCTCATGCATTCTGAGATATTCAAAAGAGGGGGTGCGCTGGCCGCCAAACTCCACATGCATATCATCTTTGCGGATGATTTGACCCTCAAAAGCGGGACCGTATGAAACCGGCACAGGAACTTCTTCAATTTCAACTTTAAGACCCCGAACCTCTATTGCCTTCTGAACTATCTCATCATGGATATCTTCCTCATCCGTCTGTTTGGGCATTGCAACGACATGTTCGTAGGTGCAGACGCCCGTGGGAAGTATCTCCGGTATGTCTGTATCGGCAATTGTGGGAAAACCAAAGTTAATGGCGCCTGCCGCCTGAGCGTACTTTCTATCGTCCACCTCGTCCAGCGCCAGCACAAAGGCATAGGTTCGGTTTTTATTATATATGAGATTTCGTCTGTAATCTCCTGCCTCAACTCCGCCGAAGGCCATGGCTACCCTGGAAGCAAAACCGAGGGCGAAGACTGTTGCAGTGATGTCCTTTCCAAAGGGAACAAGTCTGGTATCCCAGCCCATCTGCACTCCTTCTTCTCTGAGCTGCTCGGCAAAGCTTACACCCTGGGGGTTGGAGCCGCTCATGAAGACGTAGAGGTTCTTTTCCTGCAGCTCTTTGGCGATATCGGCAGCAGTCTCACTGTCAGGAGCAGCTCCAACTATGGCCGCAAAACCGGGAGCACTTCCATCTACAAACTCCAGGCCCCTTTTACGGAACATGTTATCATTGGCCGCTCCCAGCCAGAAGTCATCTCCCTCGGGGGGACAGTTTTCTTCCATGTGATATGGTATCGGTTCTTCTACGTATTTAAGACCTTCAATTACCTCATCGGCAAAAAGGGTGGCCATGCCGGCGTCCAGCGTATGACCGAGATAGGGAGTCCAGAGTTTTTCTGCCGGCTCCTCCGGCAAAAGCTGCCTGACATCTTTCAGCACAGTCTGAAGTCCACCGATTGTATCTATTTCATTTCCCGTCATGGCATTGTATACAGGCAAATAATAGGCAGTGTTGGGGAATTCCACCTTCGTGTCAGCATCGTATTCCTGGAGGGCCTTTTCAACTTTATCCTCGGCCTCCTGAGCAATATCGTGGGCACCTCTTATGGCAGCAGATGCAATTTCCTTTGACATTTACTTTACCTCCTCGCTTTGAACAGGCTTTGTGTTTGTTAAATTTTCACCGGGCATCCTATCTATCGGTCTAACCTTATCGAGTTGAATTTTATCATATTGCCCGCCTTTTGAGCTGCTTTTCAAGCGACCTCTCGCTGAAGATATTTATTGATTGAATTGCTTTTTAAATGGCTGAGCAGGGAAGCAAATAGCTTTAATCCGTCATCTCTCTCCTCATTTCCATATCGAAGAGAACTCTTTCTGCACCCTCGCCAATTCCCAGCTCTTCTCTCTTTTTATCTATGCGATCAATAATTTTCCCGGCCATTTCGGAAGGGTCTTCGGCCACATCCCAGGTGGCGCCGTAAACATCTTCCAGCTCATCAAAAAGGTAATCGGAAAATACTTCGCTGCCCTCCACGGGTAAACCGCCGCCAAATACGGTGTAAACTCCCGATGTCACGAAATAATGTCCGATAGCTACAGCCTTTTCACTCATCCATTCCGGCGCGGCACCGGCAACTGGCAGCTCGCTTACATCGTCGCCAATATTCAGTCGTTTGTTTTCCTGCCCCACCTGAACCATTTCAGCCAGCGCATTCAGAATACGGCTGTTATCAACACAGGCTCCGGCGTGGAGAACGGGAGGAATACCCACAGCTTCACAAACCTCACGCAGTCCATCTCCGGCCTTTTCCAGGGCAGTTTCAGGCTGCATCAAGCCCGCCTTGGCACTGGCGATAGCGGCACAGCCGGTCTGCACAACCAGCACATTGTTGGCGATGAGCTCCTCTACAACCGGAACGTGCATTGAGTCGAGAGGTATGGCCGCATTGTTGCAACCTACGACGCCGGCAACACCCCTGATTTTGCCATCCTTGATATTGCTGTTAAGAGGCCAGTAGGATGAGCGGAAGCTGCCTCCCAGCATGTATTTAATATACTCGTGAGAGAAACCTGCCAGAGCCTTTTCAGAATCCTCGGGAATGCTCACACCATCTCTATTGGGGAAATTGTCGATGGCCTTCTTGAGCAGTTCCCGGGCGGATTCAAGGGGATTGCTCTCGTCAAATTCGACGTGTTCCGCCATGGGCATGCGCGCCTTATCGGTGGTCGTAACCACTCTGGTGTGGTAATCGGGCAGCATTCTCTCAAGCGACTGCATTATGCACTGCACGTCCACCATCATCATATCCACGGCGCCGGTGGATACAGCCAGCTCCTGCTGGAGAAAGTTGCCGGCCACAGGAATTCCGTGTCTCTGCAGCAGCTCATTGGCTGTGCAGCAGATACCGGAAATATTTATGCCCTCTGCTCCTTTTTCCCGGGCATATTCCTGAATCTCCTCTTCCTGAGCGGCAATCGCTATCATTTCAGAAATCAGAGGCTCATGACCGTGAACCACTACATTAACTTCGTCCTCGGAAAGGACTCCCAGGTTGGAGTCAAAGACTTCTGCATCCTTTCTGCCCTCCCGGCCCGGCTGTCCAGGAGTTCCAAACATTATATCCTGCAGCTCGGTGGCCAGCATTGAACCTCCCCAGCCATCGGCCAGGGCAGCTCTCGTCCCCTGCTTAAGAATGTTTTTATAATCCTGGTCCACGCCCATTGTTGTCCTGTGCATGCCTTCAACTACTTCCCTGTCTATGCCCCGGGGGACAACGCCCTCGCGGCGCCAGAGATCTTTTCGCTTTTCAGGAGCAAGGGAGATAAATTCCAGCTCTCCCTCCTGTCTGCCAAAACTATCTACAGCTCTTTCACCGAGTTCCACAGCTATATCCTTTATATCTCTATCTTCAGTCTCTATCTCGAATGTCTCTGCCACTTCCAGCAATTTTTCCTCATCCTTGATCTCGTATCCGGGAGCTTCTCCTTTAGCCATTTCCAGAAAGGTATGGGCAACTGCGCGCCCGTGGTCGGAGTGAGCCGATGAACCGCCGGCTATCATACGAACAAAATTTCTTGCCACTATTGTAGCTGCATCAGCTCCGCAGACGCCTTCTTCCTGCCGGCCCGGAATAATTCGGCAGGGCCCCATATTACAGATGCGACAGCAGATACCTTCACTGCCAAAATTGCACTGAGGTGACTGCTGCTGATAGCGATCCCAGGCGGTGCTCGCTCCATCCTCACTGGCTTTTTTTATGGCATCTCTTGTTGCTCTGTCGCTGGTTTCTTCAAAACCTTTTTCTTTCTTTTCCTCTGACATTTTTTTAACCTCCTGATTGTCAGTTTTTTAAAGTCTGACATTAAATTGGATATCGTCTCCTGAAAACTGTGAAAGACTGCCTTTTCATCCGGGAAGACTGTGTTCGGCAAAAATTCTGGCTATATCTTCCTCTAAAAGTTCATTTGATGATGAGCGGGATAGGCCGGAGGTGAGAAGCTCTTCCTTAAAGGAAATGGTGCCCAATAAATCTGTCCCCAGCTCTTCGGCTATCAACTCCGCTTCTTTCTCCTCTCTGACCTTATTTGCAATATAAACGAATTTTTCAATGCCAGCTTCTTCAGCAAGATCCCTGATAGTTTGAGCGGTTTCAAGGCTGATCCTGCTTGGTTCACAGACGATAATCATCAAATCCACTCCAGCCGAGGTGCCTCTGGTCAGATGTTCAATCCCTGCTCCCATATCCAGCACCACAGCCTCATCTCTTTTAAACACTAAAGAATTCATTATTGCCCTGAGAAAACTGTTTTCCGGACAGTAACATGAAGAGCTTGCCTTTTTTACCTCACCCATACGAAGAAAATTTATTTTGCCCTTTTTAACAGCGTATTCATCCAGAACATCGTCCACATCAGGATTTAAAGTGTATAAACCACCCTTTTCTCCGACCTTTTCTCTGATTAGATCCTCCAGCTCAACGAGAGGTTTGATATTCTCCTCAATATCCAGCATGGCAGCCAGATTGGCATCAGGATCACCATCAATGGCATAAACCTGATAGCCTTCATCTTCCAGAAAACGAGCAATGCTGGCCGCAATTGTTGTTTTTCCCACTCCTCCCTTGCCCGAAACAGCAAGTTTCATATAATCACATCCTCAAAAACGCTTTATTTTGTTCGATATTTCACACCTGATTGCAAGAAGTTAATAAAAATTTTAGACCAACTATTTTCCCCATCAAAAATCAACTAAATAAGTTGTTATGACGGTAATTAAAGGGAAATTATCTCAGCGAATGAGGAAAGGCTCAGAAAAAATAGCTCGAATTGAGTAACCATGATTGGCGGCTTTCAAATGGATTTTATCACATACATAGCAAAAATTGCAAGGATTCTCGGCAGAAAAAATTATTTATTTCACAGCTTGTCGATTAACCCCATTTTTAAATCTGTCAATCAACCTATATTCAGAATAATCCCAAACGGCCATTCACATGCGGCAAAAATTTTAGACATAAAATCTTCAATCCCTCTGATTATATCTGACCAAAACTCCCTTACATCTTTCATTCCTTATTTAATATTCTTCACTAACAGGCGATTACCTTCCTGTTAACTTCATTTGCAACTATAAACAAAATTTGTACTTGTCAGAAAAATAACTTTATTATGCCAGGAAAGTTTAAGCCTAAGAAAAATGATTTTCCTGGACTTTAGCTGGAAGACTTTTTAAAAAGGGCATTTTTGAGATTCCCCCCATAATAATGGGGATCATAGAGGGTGATCTCAAAATATAGAGGGTTTTTTCAATACACCCCTGGATGTATCAAAACTGGCTACCGGATAAAAAATTTTGATTATGACTTTTGACCCGGACTTAAATCTGACAATAACTGAGATATAATTATACCATAGCGGCGGCAGCAGCCAGAGAAATATAGCGAATTTCGGCGGAATCCGACCGTGAGGTAACTACAACTGGCTTCTCTGTACCTCCAAGAAAAGCTGCAAAACGTCCTCCCGCAAAATATATGACGCTTTTACCCAGAAGATTTCCGGAACTGATATTGGGAGTTATCAAAATATCGGCTTTACCTGCGACCGGACCGGACAGCCCCTTTATTTTCGCGGCGGAACTGGAAAGGGCATTGTCCAGGGCAAATGGCCCTTCGACTATGCCGCCTGAAATCTGGCCGCGATCAGCCATCTTACTTATGACTGCAGCATCCAGGGTTTCAGGCATATCTTCTCTCGTTTTCTCAACTGCTGCCAGAAGGGCCACCCGTGGATCCTCCCAGCCCAATTTGCGTGCGCAGTCTATTACATTCTGAACTATGGCTGCTTTGTCATTTTGGTCGGGACATATGTTCATACCGCCATCGCTTATAAAAATCAGGCGATCCAGAGCAGGAACTTCGGCCAGGACAACATGGCTGAGCATCTGTTTGCTTTTGAGGTCATATTCATCACGAAGTATTTCTTTAAGCAGCGAAGAGGTTTCCACCAGACCCTTCATTAGGAGGTCCGCTTCATCGGAAGCCAGCAGCTCAACAGAACGACTGCAGATCTGTTTAGAACCGGAGGCGGAAATTATTTCATCTTCATCGAGGGAAAGATCCACCTCTTCGGCAATTCCCCTGATTTTATCTTTATCCCCGACAAGAAGCGGCTCAAGCACATTGTCCTCTCTGGCTTTCTTTATCGACTCGAGAACTTCTCTGCCAGCAGCTCCCGCTACAACAGCAGTAGCCGTTGCGTGATTTTGGGCCTGTTGAATGAGTTCTTCCATAGAATTTATCATATAAAACCCCCCTGCAGATAAATTTTTAATGGATCTCCTTTATTTAGTTTTAAAATAAGGTTCTTCTCCACATCAGCTGCTGGTGGAAGCTATAAGGCTCCGTTCACAATGAAATTTTTCCTCTGCTTAAGTTTATTTTTCGGCCAAAAAATAGTGCTTCGCTAGCGAAATTTAAAAAATAAAGACATAACTGCAAATATCAAAAAACCTACAATAGCTACAAAGGCTACCGGACGCAGAAGCATATGTCCCCCCACGCTGTAGGCCAGAGAAAGAATCAGGGCCGCAATAAGAATAAACCAGAGCAATCCCGAACCACCCATATTTATTCCTCCTCCTGGAGGGTATGACGGGATACAATAATCTCAGCCTCATTTTTTATCTCTGCCGCCAGCCAGCCCGGAGATAAAACTTTAACCCTGCTGCCAAAACTTAAAATTGTCCGGCGAACCCATTCATTATCCGGCCATCTTACAATGACCAGTATGCTTTCCCCTTCTAACCATGTTTCCTCTTTCAGCTCTGCTGATATAAGATCATTTCTTTTAACAATAGCCCCCGAGGGAAAGAAATTGCGCAAAAATGAAGAGGTTTCCTCATGAAAAAGAAGATGACAGGTTATGCTGTTTTCCAGACCGCTTTCATGCTGTCTCGGATGATCACTTTCATTTTTGTTTAGTTTTACATCTTCAAACTGTGAGAAGCTTCCTTCCGGATTTTTTGTATATTCATTTATGCGGGCAAGTTCATAAAGCCTGTAATTGTTTTCATCGCTGCTGTAACCTGCAAGAAACCACTGCTTTTTATTGTATATTAAATCTTCAGGCCATACCTGAAAAAATTCAATTTTGTTTTCCGGGGTTTTGTAACCAATTTCAATAGAGTCTTTAGCCTGAATGGCTTTATAAAAATTGTAAAGTTTCTGAGGGTGTCGCTCTCTGTAACCGGAGGGCTGCAGATCAAATTCCGTGTCCTCCAGCAGCCCTTTTCCGCGGCTGGAAGGGAGAATAGAAATCAAACTGGAAATAAATTTCTTAATGCTCTCGGCGCAATCATCCTTATCCTGTTCATCAGGATGCAGCATAAAATATAGATCTATGAGATCATCGAGAGAAATATATTCCCCCCGCAAAAAAAAGCTTTCCAGCAGGGAATATCCTCCTCCAGGCCCCTTTTCTGCAATAACTGGAACGCCTGAACTTTTCAGGCGAGCCGCATCCTCATATATTGTAAAAGGAGAAACATCAAGCTGCTCTCCCAGCTCTTCCGCGGTGAGCTTCCCCTGAAACAAAAGATAAAATATTATGGCAAACATGCGCTTTAACTTCATATTTATCATATCTAATCAGCCTCCATAAACATTGTATATCATACCTGATTTAAGAGCAAACAAAAAGCAAAATTTTTGGTTCATGTCCTCTTAATTCCATAAAAAGTAATATATTGAAATATTATCTATCTGCCCATGGAAAATACACTTGAATTTCTGAGAATGAGCAAGTATAAACGAGCTAATTTAACTTACAAGAGGGAGGCTCCGCTCACAATGAAATTTTTCCCGGTAGCAGTTATCGCTTTACAGGCATATGTCGTAAATTTCACTAACGGTTATGGAGAAGATCATCCCATTTACTTAAAATAGTTCAAAAAGCATGCATTATGATTTGATTTTTGCTCATGTTTGTAATATAATTAACATAACAATCATGATTATATTTTCTGTAAAGTGCAATTGAGGATAAAAATATTTGTGGTTGAAATCCTCATAAATCCCATTATATTAGTAATTTGGAGGTGATTAATAAAAATATTTCATTATCAATAATGTTTCAAATACTGCTTGCAAAAGCAGATCTACCCATTTTTTTCTAATATTTTTGCTTCAATATATGAAAGTTATCACATTCATTAGTTGGTTTTGTTCTCCTGGATTAACTTTCTTTTTTGCTGGCCCTGTTTAAATTTATGTCTGCTGCTTATTGCTGTGAAAACCATAATTAAACCAGGGGTGTGATATGATGGCTTCACCGAAAGAGGAGTTAAACTGGCATAAACTTGAGCCTAAACTGGATGAAATCGTTGGACGCAACGATGCGCAGGAGGAAGCTCTCATTGAAATCATGCATGAAACTCAGAATTTGATCGGTTACATTCCTGAGAGAGCTCAGGAAAGAATTGCCCGCAATCTGGAGATCAGTCCAACCCGTGTAAAAAGCGTTATTTCATTTTACACCTATTTTACCGATCAGCCGCGGGGCGAATTTGAAGTTTCCGTCTGTAAAGGTACGGCCTGTTACGTGAAAGGTGCCCAGGAAATTATCGAAAGAATCTGCGAGGAATACGTTATTGCTCCCGGCGAAACAACAGATAATGGTCTTGTTTCTCTGGAAGTTGTGCGCTGCCTGGGCGCCTGTGGTCTGGCACCGGTTATGACTGTCAATGGCAGCGCACACGGAATGCTAAATCCAGAAAAGGCTGTCAATATTATCGACCGTTACTGCCGCAGAGCAGAGCTTGAGGAGGTGTGATGTAGACCTATGAAAACCATCAAAAATTTAGAAGATCTCAATCAAATCAAGGCTGATTATGAAAAAGAGGCTGACAGTGAAACGAAAACACAAATAGTTGTGGGCATGGGGACATGCGGTATAGCTGCCGGAGCTGAAGATACTCTAGAAGAAATAGAAAAAGAAGTGGAAAGACAAAATATTCAGGACATCTCCATCCAAAAAACCGGCTGTATGGGATACTGCGTGGGTGAGCCGCTTGTTGAAATCAGGCAGGGGGATACGCGGATCCTTTATGAAGATATCACACCGGAGCGCGTCGAGGAAATGGTGGAACAGCACGTCATTTCTGGTAATATTGTTTCTCGCTGGCATGTCCCTTTTGATTCCGACTTCTTTGAACCTCAAAAGCGAATTGTCCTGCAGAACTGCGGTGTCATCGATCCCGAAGATATAAACGAAGCCATCAGCAGTGGAGCCTATCGAGGTCTGGTGAAAGCTTTGACGAAGATGAAACCTCAAGGTATAGTCGATGAGGTGGAAGAATCAAAACTGCGAGGCCGGGGAGGTGGAGGCTTCCCTACCGGACTCAAATGGAAATTTGCCCGTGCAAACGATGATGAGGAAAAATTTATTGTCTGCAATGCTGATGAAGGAGATCCCGGAGCCTTTATGGACAGAAGCATACTGGAGGGAGATCCCCATAGGCTGGTAGAGGGCATGACAATAGCCGGCTATGCAATTGGAGCAAATCAGGGTTATGTATACTGTCGTGCAGAGTATCCACTCGCCATAGAGAGACTCCGCAATGCCATTTCTGAGGCGGAAGAAAGAGGTCTTCTTGGTGAAAACATTCTCGGTTCGGGCTTCGATTTCAAACTGGACATTCGTCTGGGAGCAGGTGCTTTTGTCTGCGGCGAGGAAACAGCGCTTCTGGCTTCCCTGGAAGGAAAAAGGGGTGAACCGCGACCACGACCGCCCTTTCCTCCAGAAGAAGGATTTAAAGATTTTCCAACGGTAATAAATAACGTGGAAACTCTGGCCAATGTGCCGGATATAATTTACAACGGTCATCAATGGTTTCGCCAGTTTGGCACTGAGGATAGCCCCGGCACGAAGGTATTTGCCCTCGCCGGCAAAGTGATAAATAACGGTCTGGTGGAAATTCCCATGGGCACCTCCCTGGGAGAAATTGTTTTTGATATCGGCGGCGGCCTCGTAGACGGAGCCAATTTCAAGGCAGCTCAGACCGGAGGCCCCTCGGGAGGCTGCATACCGGTTGAACATCTCAATGTCCCCATCGATTATGACTCTCTACAGGAGCTGGGAACCATTATGGGCTCCGGCGGACTTATTGTCATGGATGATCAGGACTGCATGGTGGATTTAGCCAAATATTTTATAGACTTCTGCAAGGACGAATCCTGCGGCAAGTGCACACCCTGCCGTATCGGCACATCCCGCATGCTTGAGACTCTAAACCGCATAACAAACGGTGAAGCTGAACGCGAGGATTACGAGCTACTGATGGATATGGGAGAAAAAATCCAGGACTCATCTTTCTGCGGTCTGGGACAAACAGCACCAAATCCCGTGGTGAGCACAGCCAGATATTTTGAGGATGAATACCTGGATCATATTGAAAATGATTACTGCGAAGCTTCCCGCTGCTCTCCTCTATTCGACTCTCCCTGTCAAAATTCCTGTCCTGCCAATGTCGACGTTCCCAAATATATCGACCTTGTCAGGCGCGGAGAATACAAAAAAGCCTACAAAGAAATTCAGCGCGAAAATCCACTGGTGCTTATCTGCGGACGCGTCTGTTATAACCTCTGCGAACCTTCCTGCAACAGGCGCTCTCTGGATGAAGGTCTGGCTATAAGGGAATTGAAGCGCTTTATCAGCGATGTAGTTCCCAAGATTGAAGGAGGATATCCCATTCCAGAAATCGAGGAAGAAAAGAATGAAAAAGTCGCTGTAGTGGGGTCCGGACCGGCAGGTTTAACCTCAGCCTTCTATCTGCGCAGAAAAGGTTATCAGGTGACAATTTTCGAGGAAAAACCTGTGGCTGGAGGACTGCTGGCTTTTGGCATACCTGAATATCGTCTGCCCCAGGAGAAGCTCAATGAGGAAATAACAGTGCTGACAACTATGGGAGTGGACCTGCAGCTGGAAACAGAAATTGGAAAAGATATAACACTGGATGAGCTTCGGCGCCAGGGTTATAAGGCAGTACACCTGGCCGTGGGAGCTCATGAAGACTATCAGCTCAATATTAAGGGGGAAGAAATGGGTGGTGTTCACAACGCCTTAGATCTGCTGGAGGATATAAATGTTGATCCCTCCAGAATAAATCTGGAAAACAAAAAGGTGTCCATTATAGGTGGCGGTAATGCCGCTATAGATGTTGCCCGCAATGCCGTCCGCATGGGAGCAGAGGACGTCAATATAATTTACCGCCGGCGCGAAGAGGAAATGCCCGCCCATGGAGAAGAAATCGAAAATGCCAAATTTGAAAAGGTCAATATATATCCCCAGTCCAATCCCCGCCGTATTGTCCGCGACGATGAAGATTTAGAAGTCGAAGCTCTTGAATGTGTAGAGATGGGTGAGGGTAAATTCGATAAGAGCGGCCGACGCAAACCGGTTCCCATTGAAGACTCCGATTTTCAAATTGAGACTGACATAGTGGTTGTGGCCATCGGCCAGACCGTGGAAGATAATTTTAACAACGGAGAAACGCTTGTTAAACTGGACGAAGATGGCCTTGTAGATGTCGACGAAAATCTGCAGACCACAGTCGACTGGATTTTTGCCGGTGGAGACTGTGTTAAGGGGCCTTCCACTGTCGTCGAATGCGTAGATCAGGGTAAAAATGTTGCTCGCGAGATTGACCTATATCTGGGCGGTGACGGGGACGTTGTACCTGAAAGTGAAGTGGAGCGCGAACAGACTGCTCCCATACTGGAAGAGGAAAAAGCCAGAGTTAAAATGCCGGAGATACTTCTTTCGGAGAGACTGCAGGGCTTTAAGGAAGTAGAAAAGGGCTATTCCGAAGATCAGGCTCAGGAAGAGGCATCCCGCTGCCTGCGCTGTGACATTTAGTAAAAAAGAGGTGAGGAGGGAAAATTGTGACTGCAAAAGACAGCACCACCGAAGAAAACAAACAGCATGATGGTCCTACCATAAACGTTGATGGTATTGAATACACCGCCGAAGAAGATATGACCGTGCTGGAGTTTCTGCGGGGGATTGATAAGGAGGTTCCCAATCTCTGCTACATGGACGGAGTTTATGAAAGCGGAGCCTGCCGCATCTGCCTGGTGGAAAACCTGGAGAGCGGTGAGCTGATCACCTCCTGCAATACTCCCATTGAAGACGGTATGAAAATAGAGACCAAAAACGAACGGGTGCGTCAGACCCGCATAATGAACCTGGAATTTTTGCTCTCCAATCATGAAACGGACTGTCCCAGCTGTATTAAAAACAAAGACTGCGAACTGCGGCAGATAACTGAAGAAATGGGTATTAGAGATGTGAGATTTCCCGGGGAGCAGACTGACTTTACTGAAGATCATTCCACCCCGGCTATTCGTAGAGTTCCAGACAAATGTATCAACTGCCGCCGCTGTGAGAATATATGCAGCGACACTCAGACTGTCAATGCCCTCGCAGCCGAGGGCCGCGGCTTTGATACTCTTATTGGCCCCTCTTATTTTGATGAGCTGGCAAAAAGTCCCTGCGTTATGTGCGGTCAGTGCGTGGTTGCATGTCCTACTGGGGCAATTACCGAAAAAGAAAACATTGAAGATGTCTGGAAGGCAATAAACGATCCCGAACAGCGAGTTATAGTGCAGACAGCTCCTGCTGTAAGGGTGGCTCTGGCCGAAGAATTTGAGCAACCCCCCGGCACAGTGGCCACGGGCAAGATGGTAACTGCTCTGCGCAGAATGGGATTTGATGAGGTCTATGACACCAACTTTGCTGCCGACCTGACAATACTGGAAGAGGGAACAGAATTTATCGAAAGGCTTGAGGGTGAAGGTGATCTGCCCCTCTTTACCTCCTGCAGTCCAGGGTGGATAAATTTCATTGAGACCTTCTATCCTCAATTTCTGGACAATGTTTCCACCTGCAAGTCTCCTCAGCAGATGTTCGGAGCGGTGGCAAACTCCTATTACCAGGAGAAGAAAAACATTGATTCGGATGACCTGACGGTGGTATCAATAATGCCCTGCACGGCCAAGAAATATGAAGCTCAGAGGCCTGAGATGGAAGGCGATGTGGACTATGTACTGACAACGCGCGAGCTGGCTCAGATGATAAAGCAGATGGGAATACATCTCTGTAACCTGCCCGAAGATGATTATGATCTAATGCTGGGAAGCTCAACAGGAGCAGCCGCTATCTTCGGCACAACGGGCGGAGTCATGGAAGCAGCTCTGCGCACAGCCTATGAATTTCTCACAGATGAAGAGCTTCCCGGGATAGATTTTGAGCCGGCCCGGGGCCTGGATACCGGAATAAAAGAAGCTACAGTCGAAGTTGATGGCAAGGAAGTCAATATAGCCATAGCACATGGACTCAGCAATGCCCGGAAGATCCTGGATGCCATTGAAGAAGGAAAAGAATACCACTTTGTAGAATTTATGACCTGTCCCGGCGGCTGCATAGGTGGCGGCGGGCAGCCAATCTCCCGCGAAGATAAAGAAACTACCCTGCAGAAGCGCATGGAGGCAATCTATAAAATAGATAGTGAGAAAGAACTGCGCAAATCGCACGAAAATCCCCAGGTTCAGGAACTCTACCGGGAATATTTAGACGAACCCGGCAGCGAGCTTGCACATGAGCTGCTCCATACCGGATATACTGCAAAAGATAAATATTCCAACGGACGATGACAGGTGAAACTGACCGGTGAATAGGTGAATACCGATGAATACCGGTGAATGCCACCAATGTGTTTAAACCCTGCCCTATCCGGGCAGGGTTTTATTATAATTTAGTAAGGAGAATCCTCTCCATAACAATTGTAATGAATTTTTTCATAGGGAAGCTCCGACAGCTCTCGTTTGGACTTCTCCTCTTCAG
>CAZVZM010000042.1:0-16380 GCA_964630835.1 uncultured Halanaerobiaceae bacterium | reverse complement strand
CATCTCTAAATTTATCATAGTAAACTACATCCATATCGAAGCCACCAACAGCTCTTTTTACCACAGCTTTACCAATTCTACCCAGGCCAATTATTCCTAATTTTTTACCGTAAACATCTCCCCCCATTAAAAGCATTGGGCTCCAGCCTTCATATTTACCAGCCTTTGTAAACTTATCGGCTTCAACTACTCTACGTGCTGTAGCTAAAAGAAGAGTCCAGGCCAAATCAGCTGTAGTATCAGTAAGAACACCGGGAGTATTTGAAACCAAAATGCCTTTTTCGGTGCAAGCCTCCACATCAATATTGTCATATCCTACAGCATAATTTGCAACGACCTGAAGATCTGGATTGAGTTTTAGTAAATCTTCATCTATATTGTCCGTAAGCAAACATAGCAGGCCATCAATGCCCTGAATGGCTTTTTCCAGTTCTCCTCTTGTCAGCGCTCGATCATGAGAGTTTACTTCCATATCACACTCTTCTTCAATCATATCCAGGGACTTTTGAGGGAGTTTTCTGGTTACGTAAACTTTAGGCTTATCGCTCATTATTATTACCTCCATTTGTTAGCTTTTGGTTACTAATAAATTTGAGGCGTTCATGTCTGTTTCCTTTTTTTACTTTAATTTGGTCAACAATTACGGAGAAGACCCAAATTTAATAAATCAATCAGAAATTATACTCTCAGAAATTTAGAAATTATAGTCTAATAATTGTTTATTTTCTCACATATTTATTTATATATTTACTTATATACTTATATGTATATTTAAATATATATTTTTTAATATATATAATGGTTCTACTGCAATAAGTCATTTTACCGATAATTGAATTGACAGAATGTCTGATGTGCTGGGGATTATAAATTTAAAATTTTAATGATATCGACTTTATGCAGTGCAATCATATAATTAAATATATATCCATGTATTTATTTGCTTCCTGCTACATTTACTCAATAAAAATTAATAGTTACACCGCATAAAGCCGATATCACTGAAATTTTGGAATATAACCACCGGCATATCATGCATCCTGTTAGTCACATTTCCGGTAAAATGACTTTTTTCAGTGCAATTATTAATAATTCAATCATTTTGAAGCCAAAAATGTTATACTAACAACTCTCTTGAACCTTAAAAAAGACATACTTAAACTGGAACAAAATTTATATTTAAAATTTCATACATCACTTTTATACATTTGTACAAATATTTATTTAATTTTTTCTTAATTATCAGACATATATATTTAATTATTCATACGTATAAATATTTATTGATTTATTTATATATTTATATATCTATATACACTTATATACTGTGTTATGAAAAGCGGAATCTCAGCTGATTAATAATTTATTTCATCACATGTCCATATAATTTCTGTTAGAACTTCTTTTTAAAATTAAATAAGAATCTATTAAACTGCTTAAATTGATATAAATTCTGAAAACCTAAAAATTGATGCTTGTATTTTGCAGGAAATTTTATTTCAATAAAGAATGTATATATTAACAAAACTAAAGATGTATCCTCTCATTTTGAGGTGATATTTATGGCAAATATAATTAGTATAGTTAATCAAAAGGGGGGGGTGGGGAAGACCACTACCACCCATAATCTCGGATATGCCCTGGCAGAAGAACAAAACAATACTTTAATCATGGATCTTGATCCTCAGATGAACCTATCCAATACCGTTGGCATTGACTGTTATGCTCAAAAACAGTCAATATATGATGTTCTGAGGGATAAAGAGCTTCCATTGGGCAGCGTTATTAAAGATACCGATCACGATAATCTCGATATTATTCCATCTGCTTTTGAATTATCTGGAGCGGAGATCGAATTTACACGCAGAATTAGTTCAGCCTCTCTCCTGTCTCGATCAATAACGAATTCTATTAGAGAAGAATACGATTTTATAGTAATAGATTGTCCTCCCGCGCTTGGTATATTAACAATTAATGCTTTAAGTGCTTCTGATTTTGTCATAATACCAATGCAGGCTGAAGTATATGCTCTTTATGGAATTGATATGCTTCTTTCTACAATTGAAGAAATACAGGAGGAAACAAATTCCGAACTAAAAATTATGGGCGTACTTATAACCATGCATGATGGTAGATTGAGATTGCATAAAGAGATGACAGAAAAAATTAACAATTACTTTAAAGGAAAGGTATTTGATACCCTGATAAAAACCAATACCACCCTGAAAGAAGCCCAGAGCAACAACCAATCCATATTTGAATATGATGGCAGGGCAAGAGGAGCAAAAAACTATCAGGCTCTGGCCAGGGAGGTTATGGAATTATGTCAGACGACAGAAGTTCAATGAGCTCAAACAGCGAAAAATTATTTCAAAATATTGGGGAAAGACTAAAAAAACAAAGAGAAAAAGAAAAAGACACCGAGGAAGAAAAAAAAGATGAAGTCAGGGATAAGAAGGAGAAAGATCTTGAAGCTGCAGAGGATGATGGTGATATTTCAATCGATGAATCCACCACAAATCAGAAAACTGACAAAGAAGATCAAAAGAAATCAACTGCCGAACATAAATCATCGCGGGGCTGGCGTCAACAGGAGGAATATCAGACCTCCTTTAAGGTTAAGCCCGATATGGATGATGATTTTACCGATTGCAAAAGAAAATTTCGCCGAGAATTAAATATACTTCTCTCCAAACAGGATGCCATTGAACTGGGCTGGCTCCTATTAAAGAATCTTGATGACAGTTTTTTTGAGGAGCTCCGCGTCAGTTATTCTCCCGATGATGATCTAATTGCCGCTTTAAAGGAGCTTATTGAAGAATATTATTAACGCTTATTTTTGATATTAAGTGAAAGATATCATATGATATCTTTCCTGGTTATGCATGTACACATATGAAAAATAATTAAATGTACATTTAAATTAATGTATATTTAAATATTTATCTTAATGTATCTTTATATAATTATGTTTTTATATAAATATGTATTTACTTATTTATATCATTGTATTTATATATCATGATATTTTCGTATATATGTTTATTTAAATATTAATACACATATACATTTATGTACGCATATAATAAAATAAATACGTAAATAATTATTTATTAATTTTCTTAATATTATATTAATTGAGTGGATTTGTTATAAAATTAAAATGGTGGGGACATATTTATATTTTTAATTCGCTGACGGGACTAATGCACTGACCGATCCTTATAAGCCTGATTTTTGTTATGTAAAGATTACAGATTAACAGAATCTTATAACGGTAAGCCATTATCATTTTGGCCGCGGAGGAACAGAAGCGATACCTGTATCCCCCAAAATTTTAGACGATGAAGTAAATTTTTTATCTTGACAATTTAAATATAAAAGGAATACTCACTTCTCATTTTATCCCCCACAATATATTTTATGCGCTTTAATCATGATTGAATTGAATAAAGTTGATATAATTATGATTTCAAAATTATAATCACCGCCAAATCATATAATCAACCAAGAAAATACCCAGTATACGGGCTTATCGCAGTGCAATCAATCATGAAATTTATATAAATATTTCATTATATTTAGCTCATGCAGTTTTAAAACCTATAATGCTATCTTTTTTAAAATATCATTATTTTTGCCGATATATTTTTTTAACACATAATTATTTTCATGCAGAAGTTAAATCTAATTCATTTAAAATGATTTTATTAGAATAGAATATTTTTAATATAATATTCTGAAATATATATTTATACATTAGAGTATCCATACGATTAAATAGATAATTACATATGTATTTTTTTTTGACAGGGATTTTATTTAATAGTAGAATTGTGATAGAGAAAGATAAAAGATAAAAAAATAACTACCTGCCAGGAGTGAAGGAGAAGCAAAGATAGGTCTCCTCAACAGGTAGTCCAACCCACGCACACACATTTTCAATTCTGACCTCAGTATATCAAATATGAGGTATCAGTGCAAGAATATCAAAAATATTTAGTGGGTTATTGGACTGGCCTGCCATGAATATTAGAGGATATTTAAACTTTTAATGTCATCTTAATTAATCTTCATCGCAATATATTTCCACAAATGTCATATAATATATAATATTTTTATCTCATTTATCCTTTAATACCTCCATTAAACCTTCCCTCCGGCAGCAAATTGGATCAGGGGGGTTTTATTATTTATGGCACCAAAAAGACTCAAGCGCGTGGTCATTAAAGAGGAGCTTGTAGAACTCACCGGAGATTTTAAATTTGCCCTCATATTAAATCAATTTATCTACTGGATGGAGAGAAGAAAGGATTTTGATCAATACATAGAGGAGGAAAAAAAGCGCGCTAAATCTGAGGGTGAAAATATTAATATCAACAAGTCAGGCGGCTGGGTATACAAGACTATGGACGATCTTGCTGAAGAATTAATGCTCGATAAAAGCAAAGCCACCCTCTCCAGGTATGTAAAAAAACTGGAAGAAATGGGATATCTCGAGTCCCGCACAAATCCCGAATACAGATGGGATAATACGAAACAATATAGGGTAAACCTCATAAAAGTTAACAAAGATCTTCTTAAGAAAGGTTATCACCTGGAGGGTTACAAATTTGACAGCATGTACAGATCAATAGCTGACTGCCTTAAAGAAAAAGGTATCATATCTAATTCCAAATCCTCAGAAAAATCAAGCGAAAAAAATAACAAAAATCCAAATGGGAATGAAATGAACAAAAATGTTGATAGCTCCGACGTTTCAAAATTTAATGGTCGAGATAACAAAATGAAACATCGAGGTTTCAATCTGCAACATCGAGAAATCAAAATGAAACATCGAAACGACAATATGAAACATCGAACCCAGGAATCTGAAACCGCAATACCAGAGATTACTTCAGAGATTACTGCAGAGACTACATCAGAAAATAAAGAAGAAGAAGATTGCGCGCGCAGGAAGAAAACTGACGTAAACGGAGAGAAAACCGGTAAAAGCGGAGAGAAATCAAAATCTTTACCTGCTGCTGAAGAATCTTCGGAGTTTGATCGTCTGAACTCCGAGGACTCAAATCGGATAAAAGAGGAAAGTAGTTTGCCCCGGGTGATAGAGGAAATGTTTCATCGGGTATTTTCTCGTTATCCCACTGATTTTGAGAGGGAAAAGCTTATGGAAGCAGAAGGTGATAAAAAACTTCTCAAAAAGGCTCTGGAACTTACCGGCTTAAACAGCAAAAATCGTTCGCTTTCCTATACCATAACTTTGCTTAGGGACTGGAGCGAAAGGGAAATTGATACTCCCCAGGAAGTGGAGGAAATCCTGGAAAAACACCGCAGAAGGCGTCAGGATAGCAAAAATGGGGAAAATGAGAGGATCAAAAAAGGTGATGAAACTGATTACAGAGAAGGAGAAGATAGCGAGGAAATAGAGGAGATGAAGGAAATGGGCTGGAATACAGGCATCAATTAGACATGATTGATCAATGTCCGGCAGAAGACAGGTTCACTCGACGGGTAAAGCGATAAAACATATAAAACAGATGGAGGGTATTGTATGGAAGGTGAAGAGATGAAGATCATTGGCGTTATAGGAGGTATGAGCTGGACTTCAACTGTGGATTATTATCGACTCATCAATAAGATGGTTAAAAATAGACTGGGTGAGCCGCATTCGGCCGAGATATTGATGCATTCTGTAGACTTTGCCCGCATCGAAGAGCTGCAGCATCAGGGACGCTGGCAGGAGCTGGCCGAGAGATTGTCCGGCCTGGGGAAAAATCTCAGCAGGGCGGGAGCGGACATTCTTTTAATCTGTGCCAATACCATGCATAAAACGGCTGGAGAGGTGGAGAAGGCAGTTGATATTCCTCTCCTGCATATAGCTGATTGTGCGGGGGAGAAATTAAAAAATGAAGGTTTCTGCAAAACGGGGCTTCTGGGGACAAAATTTACCATGGAACAGGATTTTTACAGCAAACGACTGAGAGAAAGATACGGCATTGAAGTTGAAATTCCGGAGGAAGATGACAGAGATGTGATACACGATATTATCTATGAAGAACTAATTTCTGATGTTTTCAGGGAGGAATCTCAGGAAGTATTGAGGGGAATTATAGCTGATATGGTTAAAAAGCGAGATATAGAATGTGCGCTTTTAGCCTGCACGGAACTTCCTCTTCTTTTTAATGCGGAGACAGAGGCAAAAGAAGAAAGCAATAGTGATGAAGGGGAAAATAGAACCGGGAAAATTTTTCTTTCCCTGAAAAAATTCAGAGCTTTTAAAAATACCGATAAAAATACTGGTAGGGGTGAGGGAATACCTTTATTTGACACCACATATTTACATGCGGATAGGGCAGTGGACATTGCTCTGGGGGATGATATTTTTGCAAACTCATCATTTGCAAACTCATCAACTGAGATGGAGAAGAACAAATAGATTTATCAATCTAAATTGGCAATGAACAGGAAATTTGGCAACCCGCTTTGAAACCCGCTGTGATATAAATTAGAGAAACCCCGCCCATAGATACATTTAATATGCTCATTTCATAATCCTCAAAGCATACATGTAAATGGATAGCCGAACAGAAGATATGAGATTGCAGAATAACAGGGGCTTATAGGGGGAGTTAGAGTGAAATTTTCAGGCAGATATACAAAATTTGCAGCTGGAGCTTTAACCCTCATCGCAGTTATGACTGTATATTGTCTTTTTTCTGAAACTTTAGGGTTTAGTCAGGGAAAAATTTCAGCTGAACTGGCATTGGCTGAGTCAGCTGGGACAGAAGATATGGAGTCTGGAAATGAGGTAGAGACAGAGGTGGAAGCAGCAGAAGAAGTAAAATTAACTCTGCTTCATACCAATGATGAACACTCCGAAGTTATTCCGCATACGCCGGTCCTTGACTTTGGAAGTAACTTTGAAAACAGCGAAAAAAGAGGAGATAAAAGCAGAGGTGGAATGACCAGACTTGCCCGAGCGGTAAACGATATCCGAAGAGAGTGTGCTGAGAGCGGGAGGCCGGTTTTGCTTTTTAGCGGCGGCGATATAATTGGAGGCACTCCCTTTAGCTGGCTGGCCTCAGAGGGGCGGGCGGCGGAGTTAAATTTAATGCAGGATATTGGCTATGATGGCATTGTAATTGGCAATCACGAGTTTGACTATGGTGTTGATGTTCTTAAAAAATATCTCCAGGATGCGGGCTATCCTGAAGCTCATAATAAAACTGCCTTTCTGGCCAGTAATATTGAACCCGGGGGAGAGGAAAAGTTTGCCGATTATTATCGACAGGAGGAGATAATTTTCCTCGCTGAAAAGCGGCGGGAGCTTCAGGAAATTCAGTCTCAGTCTGAAAAGGGTTTAAAGTATTTAAGAGATGAGATTGCAGGAGAAAAAGAGGCAAAGACTGAAGGAAATACAAAAGGGATAGTCAAAACTTATGACAGCGATGGCAGCGGTAATAGTGATGATAATGATGATATTAAGGTGGCCGTTTTTGGCCTTATAGGGGAGCAGGCTTTTTCTATAGCTCCCGATACCGGGGAACTTGAGTTTCGGGACCCGGCAGATACTGCCCGGGAACTTGTGGATGAATTTGAGGATAGGGGGGCGCATATTACCATCGCACTGACTCATGCAGGCCTGGAGGAGGATAAAGAGCTGGCAGAGGAGGTAGAGGGCCTTGATATAATAGTGGGTGGCCACTCTCATGATGTTCTTGCCAGTCCGAAGCGCGCGGGCGATACATATATAGTTCAGGCCGGAGCTTATCTGGAGAAACTGGGGCGGATGGATATATCCTTAAATCCTGAGACTGATGAAATTTTTATTGACAATTATGAACTTATCGATTTAGATAGGGATATCCCTCCCTGTCCGGAAATATCGGAGAGAGTTGATGGTTATATTGAAGAGCTGAATGAACTTATGCTGGATGTATCCGGAGGACAGATAGAGGATGTAAAATCCCCTGTTTTGAGAAGCGATTTCAGTCTTAAAAAAGAGCCCTACACGGGAGAAAATTCCATGGGCAATTTTGTTACAGATGCCATGCGTTTTGAGGCGCAGAGGGAGCTGGGCGAGGAGGTACATATTGCTTTTCAGGGCAACGGCCAGATAAGGGGCGAGATTTTCCCCGGGGGCTCTAAAGGGGAAATAACCTACTATGATCTTATAAGCCCAGTTTCTCTGGGGAAAGACCCTGAAGATAATTTTGGTTTTCCCCTTGTAACAGCCCACCTTAAAGGGGAGGAAGTAGAAACGCTTCTTGAGGTTGCCGCATTTATACCTCAGGTGGAATCAGATAAGCATTTCATGCATTTTTCCGGGCTTAGATATAGCTTTGATCCCGACAATGCCGTGCTTTTCACGCTGCCCTTTGTCGATGTGCCGGTAATTCCACTTAGAGCGGTGGAGAAAGCAGAATTGTACACGGGAGAAGGGCTTCAGACAGAAGAAGACGGAGATTTCGAGGAATTTGCCGAAGATAAACTCTATCGGCTGGTGACGGACTCTCACATGCTTTCGCAGATTTCGCTGGTGGAATCGATCATTCCCTGGATAGATCTCACCCCCCGGGATGAAGAAGGGAATCCTCTGGATTTTGACAATATGGAAAATTTTTTCGTCTCGGATGCAGATGAGGAGGGAAATTTAAAGGTATGGCAGGCGCTGATAAATTACATCGAAAAATTTAATCAGGTTGACAGAGAGGAAGAAGATATCCCTAAAATACCCGCTTACTATGCCTTTACTCATGGGAGGATAAATACTGTGGATGCAGCTTCTCTGCGGCTTAAGGTTATTATTCTTATCGCAATTACAGCACTGGCTTTTCTAATCCTTTATCGCCGGGGAAAACCGGCGCTTAAATCGGCACTAGAATCTCTTAAATCCGGATTTTGAATTATGGATTTCCTCCATAATCGCTGGTGAAATTTACGATATTCCTTTCAAGTGATAGCTGCTCACCTCTTATTATAGCTTCCTCCAACAACTAATGCGAAAAAGAACCTAAATTATAATACCATAGAAGAATTACCTGATTAAGTTAATCTGCTTAAATGAGTTAATTAATTCACGAAAAAATTGATATATCTTCATTTGAGGAGGAAAACGAAACAGAAAAGAGGGTTTTACAGGGAACATTTTTGTCCTGTTGGGTCAATTATCTTTCATATTATGTTAATATGTGATAAATGATAAAAATTATAGAACAGATTAGGAAAAATATTGCCATAGTGGTTGTAATTCAACCGCTAAAATGATATAATTTTGACAGAATGATATGTGAAAATATAAACAATACGCAGGAAGCCCGCAGGCTGCAGGAAACTATCTTTTTACAAAGTTAAGAACATGATCAGATCTTATTCAATTTAATTTCAGAAAATTAATGCGAGAGGAGTGATTATGTGTTTGGGCTTGGCATGAAAGAACTGGTTATAGTTCTGGCAATTATCCTGGTGATATTTGGTCCCGGACGCCTGCCGGACATCGGCAAATCCCTGGGCAGGGGTATCAGTG
Source organism: uncultured Halanaerobiaceae bacterium (assembly GCA_964630835.1). Taxonomy (GTDB): domain Bacteria; phylum Bacillota; class Halanaerobiia; order Halanaerobiales; family Halarsenatibacteraceae; genus Halarsenatibacter. The sequence continues at coordinate 6,854 of CAZVZM010000042.1, read as the reverse complement.
AATTTAAAGAAGCCGCCGATGGAGTCGGCGGAGGAGCCGGAGATGATCCGGGACTTAGCGAAAATGAGGGAGAAGATAATCTATGAGCAGCGATAACAGGGTTGATAAGCCCCGCTATCCCCCGGAGGTATCTCCGAATCTTAAAAATTTTTATGAAAGTTTGAATGATCGCTACAAAAAGCTAAAAAGAGAGCTTGAAGATGGAGATTATAACCCGGCTGATATGGGTTATCCACTTTCCCCATCAGCTGAAGATGAAAAGGAGCAAAAGGAGCCTCTTTTAGATCCTGAGGCTTTGTCGCTGCCGGAGGATTTAGCCCGCCCTCTACTTTTAAATATCTGTGAGGATTTGATCAATTTGCTGCCGGATGAAAAGGAAGAGGAGATCAATGACTTTATGGATAAAGTTGAATTGGGGAGCATAGATTTTGATCATCTGCTGGCAGCATATTTAAGAGAGGAAAAGCGGGAAAATATACCTCTGGAAGAGGAATTATTCTCGCAGATAATGCTTTTTACTTTAAGGCCCTTTGTCAGCTGGATGCGGGAAAATGGTGAGGATTTTGCAGACATTAAGGAAAGATGGCGGGAGGATATATGTCCTCTCTGTGGGGCCGTGCCTGAACTCTCCCGGTTGACTCATGAAAAGGGAAAGAGGCTTCTTTACTGCTGGCTCTGCGGGACTGAGTGGCGCTTTAACAGGTTCACCTGTATTTACTGCGGAGAGAATCTGGCTGACGGCCAGCAGTATTTTGCCGTTGAGGATACTCCCTATCGGGTGGATATCTGTGATAGCTGCAGCCGCTATCTTAAAGTTATCGATGAACGCCGCCTGCCGGAGACAGAGGCGGGCCGGCTTTCCTGGTTGGTAAATGATCTGGGCACGCAGCATCTCGATAAACTGGCAGAAGAGGAGGGATATATAAGGAGATAACAAAGATACTTTATTACACTATATTTACATTATTTTAATTTATGCGGCTTTTTAAAAAAATGCACTTTAAATTGCACTTAGAAAATTTCAGAAATGAAAAACTACATGAAATTGTATTCAGCCAGTCTAATTTCCGGCCCACCTCTTACTGGTCGGGCTGGAGCCGGAGAAAAAGTGCGAGCTATTATGTTATCATGCAGCTAGCTGGAGATTACATCTATTACATCTTATGGCAGGTATTTTAAGAGCAAATTTGATTTATTAAATCTTATAGCAGGGAGGGAAATCTGTTGCCACTTACACGGAGAAATTTTCTAAAGGTATCCGGGCTGATTGCCGGCAGCGCCCTATTTAAGAAAAAGGGAGGCGATGTGCTTTCAGCTCAGGAATACGATGACCTCCGCATTGAATACGGAGAGGAATCGGCCAGCATATGTCCTTTCTGTTCTGTGGGCTGCGGCGTTATCTGCCACGTGCAGGATGGCGAGCTTATAAACGTCGAAGGCGATCCCGATCATCCCATCAGCAGAGGGACTTTATGCAGCAAGGGAAGCTCCCTTGTTAATATGGCTAAAGTCTACGACGAAGAGGGCGAGAGCAGGCCAAATCCCAATCGAGTTACCAAAGTGTTTTACCGGGAACCCTATGGTGAGCAATGGGAGGTAAAGGACTGGGACTGGGCCTTAGAGAAAATTGCCGAGAGGATCAAGGATACCCGGGATAGAACTTTTGAGGAAACGGATGAAGATGGTGTGACTGTCAATAGGACCACCTCGATTGCCCACCTGGGCAGCGCTATGGTAAACAACGAGGAAAACTATATATTCCACAAGCTGGTGCGGGCGATGGGGCTGGTAAATATCGATCACTGCGCCCGTCTGTGACACTCCTCCACAGTTGCCGGTCTCGGCAACACGTTTGGCAGAGGAGCCATGACCAATCACTGGACCGATTATCAAAATTCCGATGTCTTCATCAATATTGGTTTGAATACGGCTGAAAATCATCCCGTATCAATGAAGTGGATCGAGAAAGCTCAGGAGGAAAACGATGCAAAACTTGTTTGTGTTGATCCCCGCTACACAAGGACGGCGGCAGTATCAGATCTCTACGTTCCTATGCGTCCCGGCACCAATGTAGCCTTTTTATCGGGACTTATAAATTATGCTTTAGAGAACGAAAAATACAATGAGGAATACATTAAAAACTTTACCAATGCCTCCTATCTCATCGACCCCGAATTTGACTTCCAGGATGGTATGTTCTCCGGGGCCGAGGAGGTAAATGGCAGAATTGCTTATGACACGGAAAGCTGGTCCTATCAGTATGATGATGAAGGCAATATCAAGAAAGACGAAAGTCTTGAGGATCCCAACTGCGTATTTCAGCTCCTGAAGGATCATTATTCCCGCTACGATATCAGCACAGTATGCGAGATAACGGGCTCTCCCGAGGACAAATACGAAGAGCTCTGCGAGCTCTATACGGATACCGGTGCCGCTGAGAAAGCCGGTAATATCATGTATGCTATGGGAATTACCCAGTTTACCCACGGCTCACAGAATGTGCGCTCAATAGCAATGCTGCAGCTGCTTTTGGGTAATATGGGTGTAGCCGGCGGCGGCGTCAACGCCCAGAGGGGTCAATCCAATGTGCAGGGAGCCTGTGATACGGGAATGCTATTTCATCTTGTGCCCGGTTACATGGGCGTGCCCCGGGCGGAGCTTCATCCCACACTGGCCGATTATCTGGATGTGGAAACCCCGGAAACTGGCTACTGGGAAAATACGCCTGACTTTTTCATAAGTCTGCTTAAGGCATTCTATGGAGAGAATGCTACCGAAGATAACGATTATTGCTATGACTATCTGCCCAAAATGGACGATATGGATCGCTCCCATATAGGCATGTATAATGAGATGAAAAAAGGCAACATCGAAGGTCTGATCAGCTGGGCCGATAATCCGGCCGTAAGCGGGCCGTCCGCCGGCGATCAGCGCGATCATATGGGCGAGCTTGACTGGCTTGTTGCAGTCGATATCTTTGAAACTGAGACAGCCTCCTTCTGGAAGGAGCCCGGTGTTGACAGCAGCGAGATAAAAACTGAGGTCTTCCTTTTGCCGGCAGCCCTGCATGTAGAGCGGGCAGGCTCTATTACCAACAGCGGCCGCTGGATACAGTGGCGACATCAGGCTGTAGAGCCCCCGGGAGATGCTAAATCCGATCTCTGGATTGCGGACAGGATATTTAAGGCCGTTCGCGATCTTTACGAGGAAGAGGGCGGTGTTAAACCCGAACCCATAGTTGAGATGGACTGGGATTACGGTGAGGAGCCAGATCCCGAGCTTGTAGCCAGGGAGTTAAACGGTTACCGCACAGACGACGATGAGCTGGTGGCCGATTTCACCGAACTTGCCGACGACGGCTCTACCGCCGCCGGCAGCTGGATATACAGCGGATATTATGCAGATGGTGAAGATCCCGCCACCATGAGCCGCGAACCCGAGGTTGAGGGCATAGGAGGTCATCATGACTGGTCCTTCTCCTGGCCTTTAAACCGCCGCATTATATACAACCGCGCCGGAGCCGATCCGGAAGGAAACCCCTGGAATCCGGAAACACCTGTAATCTGGTGGGAGGACGGCGAATGGCAGAAAAACGATGTGCCCGATTTTAATGCTTCCGTTCCGCCGGAAGAGACTGCTGAAACTCCCTTCATAATGCTGCCGGAGCAGCAGGCCCGACTGTTTGCCCCGGGACTGGCAGGAGGACCTTTCCCCGAGCACTATGAGCCATGGGAAAGTCCTATAGAGAATATAATCTCCGGCACACAGTTTAACCCCGCCGTCCGGGAATGGTATCCCGATCAGAGAGCTGTAGTGGGAAGTGAGGAATATCCCTATGTAGCCACAAGCTACCGGGTCACCGAGCACTATCAGACCGGTATGCTAACCAGAAATATGCCCTGGCTCAATGAGACCATGCCCGATATCTTTGTGGAAATAAGTCCTTCTCTGGCCGATGATCTGGGTGTTGAAAGCGGCGATGAGGTAGTTGTATCCAGTCCTCGTGGCGAGATTGAAGCTGCCGCGTGCGTCACTCCGCGCATAAAGCCATTTTCCGTCAACGGCAGCGAAGTTGAGATGGTGGGGCTTGTCTGGCACTGGGGCTATGCCGGTATGTCCACCGGTCCCGTTGCCAATGACCTCTCGCCTTCAATAGGTGATCCCAACACCACCATCCCCGAATACAAGGCCTTTCTCTGCGACATTCGCAAAGGGGGGGAGTAAACGATGGGTGAAATGGCAATACTGAATGATGTGACCAAATGTATGGGCTGCAGGGCCTGTCAGACAGCCTGCAAGCAGTGGAATGAGCTGCCGGCGGAGGAAACAGAATTTGTGCACACGGGAAGCTACCAGAACCCGGCCGATCTCTCCCGCGTAACCTGGAATCTATTGAAGTTTACAGAGTGGGAGAATGGAGAGGAAGTAAGCTGGGAATTTAGCCGCCGGGCCTGCGTGCACTGTACGGATGCTGCCTGTATTGATATCTGTCCTGTGGAGGCCATTGCACACACAGAAGAGGGGTTTGTGATTATCGATAGGGAAGAATGCGTGGCCTGCGGCATGTGTGAGGAGGCCTGTCCCTACGATGTGCCCAACGTTGAAGAAGTTGCTGCAAAGTGCACTTTCTGTATAGATCGGGTGAGAAATGATCTCGAGCCAGCCTGTGTTAAGGCCTGTTCTACAAGCTCTCTTGTCTATGGAGAGCGAGAAGAGCTTCTGGAAAGAGCTCATGCTGTTGCCGATGAAGATCCCGATTACAGTGTCTACGGTGAGGAGGAGCTTGATGGGCTTCATGTGATCTACGTTCTGCCCGGTGAGAGCGAGCGATTTGAGCTCTCCCGCGATCCCCAGCGGGGAAGCATGGTTTACCTCCTCAAAGCCTTACAATACTGTCTGCCCGGCAGTCTGGCCTGTTCTGTGGGATCCAGGCTTTTAGGTAAGGGCGGCACAAACAAAAAGCAGCGGGGGTAGTTGAAAAGCGCAAGCGCATCAAGCGCACATTAAAAGCTGCGAAAAGATAAGGCTGAGTTTAAATTTGATGCAGGCGATATAGTTTTTAATGAGAACATCCTTAGAGCAACTAAAAGAGCATCTAAATATAAAAATTGTCCGGGAATAACGGTAATCAAATGAATAAAGGCAGCAAAAAACAAAAAAAATAGCCATCCCTGTGCCGGCAGGGATGGCGGAAATAACTGACTGCGATCGCGAGATCTATTGTGTCATCTTTCTGAAATAGCCTCCGCATTTTGCCTTTGCGGAGGTTATTTTTTTATCCCGAAATTTCCGGCGTGAGCCTCTTGAGGTTATCCAGATGTTTTAAGGGGGAGATATCATCCACCTCGTTGCGGCAGAGACCGAGCTTTTTCAGCTCTTTGAGTTCGGCCAGGGGGGAGATGTCCTCGACTAAATTATCATCAAAATGCAGACTTTTTAAGCCGTTAAGCTCAGCCAGAGGTGAGATGTCCTTCACTCTGTTATTGCCCATGTCAAGAGCAGTGAGTTCGCTGAGGCCTGCCAGAGGTTCAATATTTTCCACTTTGTTGTCAGTAAAGAGCAAAACGGAGAGCTCATTCACCTCAGCCAGAGGAGAGATATCGGCCACTTCATTTTTGCTGAAGTCCAGAAGCATCAGGTTTTCCATCTCTGCTAAAGGTGAGATGTCCTCGATCATATTCTCCGTTATATAGAGAAATTTAAGCTCCTCCAGCTCCGCTAAGGGTGAGATATCCTCCACCTTATTGTTTGTAAGGTTAAGCCATTCGAGTCCGGATAGCTCTGCAAGTGGGGTCAGATCTTTCACTTCATTTCCATTCAGCTCCAGTCTCTCTAAATTTTTAAGCTTTTCGATGCCCTCAAGGTTTTCAATATCGCTGTCATGAGGCCTGAACCACTTTATATCCTCCAGATCATCTGCTGTGAGCTCTCCTTCATCTATACTGGCGGATTCCCTGACGGCTGCCTCCAGATTGTCGTCGGCAAAAGTGATTTCTTCCGCCTGCACCGTGCCCATAGCTGTCATTCCGGCGGCGACAAAGATGAGCAGAAAAAGCATGAAGCAGGATTTTTTCAAGATTTTCATGTTAATGCACCTCCCGGTTGAGCACCGCAGTTCACTGCGGGCCCAGATATTGTAAAGATATTCACAAAAAACTGTAAAGAAAAAAGCTTTCGAAAGACATTTAAGGGAAATAATCACATATTATAATTATAATATGTGATAATTGGGCTGCAAACAGAGTGAACCTGGACTTTTCAGGGGCGATTATGGGCGGATTTAATACTTCAATCCCCTTCATACTGTTTTTATCGAATTAAGTGAATGTGTTCACTTTCACTATCTTCAATTATAATTATACTCTTCCCGGGGGCGTTTTGCAAGTTATAAAAGGCTTATATAGCCTATTATAGAGCCTTGTTAAACTTTGAGATCTTTTTAAATAGGATTAAAGTGGTTTTATCTCTATTAAAGTCCTATTAACTATTATATACTCTGTATCTGAAAAAAATCCGGATAAGTTTAAAAATTTCACTGTTTTCCCGAATTATGACTGGCTCATTGTATCAAACAGGCCGCTTTAAAAACCGGTTTCAGAAGGAATCCAGGCTATAGAACAACATAGATGATAATACATATTATTGACTTTCGCGTATGGATGTATTAATATAACAGAGTAGAGATGGTATAGTATAGGTGCTACTTATAAGCGGAGCGGCCTGAGGGCAGGTTTTAAAATGCATTTGCAGGTTAGCATTATCTCTCATTGTTTTTAATAAAATTAAGCAGAGGAAAAAGTTCATTGTGAGCGGAGCCTTATAGCTTCCTCCAACAACTGATGTGGAGAAGAACC
>CAZVZM010000041.1:0-16395 GCA_964630835.1 uncultured Halanaerobiaceae bacterium | reverse complement strand
CACTGGCAGATGTACGGAGTGCCCAACTGCGGCAAAGGGCAGCCGGGCCAGACAGCCCGCGTGGGTCACGGTTCCGCTCCGGCAAAATTTCGGGGCATAAAGGTTGGTGTAAAAAATGATGAATAAAAAAGAAGCCTACATGATGCTGGATAGAATTCTGAATTGGGCGGGAGACTTTGATATGAAGGTGCTCCTCCGTGGAGTCAGCAACGGACTTACGCGCTTTGCGGGATCTGAAATTCATCAAAATATATTTCAGGAAGATCTGGAGGTTGAGATTGAGATTTCAAAGGGCCGGCGGAGAGCAGAGGCAAAAACCAACAGGCTGGAAGAGGAGGAGCTGAGAAGCACGATAAAACAGCTGCGTAAAGACCTGGAACACTCTCCCGAACGGGAATATGAGCTTCCCTTGATAGATGGACCGGAGGAGATAAGCTGTGAGGAGTCGGATGATAGGCTCCCGGAAAAACTTGATGTTGCCGGTCGGGCTGAGCTGATCTCTTCAGGTATAGATTCTCTACCCGCAGGCTTTTCAGCTGCCGGCTCTTTAGCTCTGGAGGAGGGTTTTATTGCCCTGGGTAACACCGCGGGCATCAGGAGATATGCCAGGCGGGATATGGGCAGCTTTAACACTGTCATAAGCGATAAGGAAAATGAAGGTTCGGGCTATGCAGAACTGCAGTCAGAAACTGCTGATGATCTTCGAATTGCTGAGGCTTTTGAGCGCGCTGCCAGAAAGGCTTCTGACAGTTCTTCCCCCGGGACTCTTCCCCCGGGAGAATATACCGTTGTGCTGGAGCCGCTGGCAGCTGCCGATCTTCTGGGCTATCTTGCCTACACAGGATTTAGCGGTCGCAGCGTGCAGCAGGGCAGAAGTTTTCTAACCGGCCGCATCGGTGAAAAGATCTGGGGAGACAATATATCCATATATGATGACTGCAGGCACGAAAAGACAATGACACTCCCCTTTGATATGGAGGGGGCAGAACGACAGCCCCTGACAATAATTGAGGAAGGGGTGGCCAGAGATCTGGCCTATGATCTTGCCAGCGCCCTAGAAGCAGGGGTTGAAACCACCGGGCACTCAATTGGACGGGAAAGTATGGGAGGATTTCCCCTTCATCTGGTTATGGCCGGAGGAGAAAAAACCCCCGAAGACCTGATTGCAGAAACTGATAGGGGAATACTGGTTACGAGATTTCATTATATGAATGTCGTTAACCCCCGCAGGGCCGTGCTGACCGGACTCACACGGGATGGCACCTTTTTGATAGAGGATGGAGAAATTGCTGAAGCCATTGAGGATCTGCGCTTTACCCAGGACATGATGAAATCATTTAACAGCGTTAAAGCCCTGAGCGAGGACAGGTTTAAGACTCCCGGGCTTATCGGCACAAGTTTTGTTCCCTGGTTAAAGATTGAGGATTTCCATTTTAGCGGCAGCACCGAAAAGACGGAGCAGGATAAGTTAAATTAGTCAGATTATCAACCTGTTTAAGATGTCCGGGCTTTATGTCCGGGCTTTCTCCTGTTGATTTTCACTTTCCTCGCCTGGGCGAATATGCCACAGCCATAGGAGCAGCTATATCCAGCATTAATAATTTTTCTGTATATTCCTGGAAGCTATGAGGCGTCGTTCATATGAAATTTTCCCTCTGTTTATATTTGGTTTTCGACCTGGACCTGACTTAGACTTTGAAAAATTCCGGGGTCACTTCGTTTAATAGCTTTCCAAAGATAATCATTATGTATGTAAACTAAAACAAAATTCGAATATGGAGAAGATCCAATTAATCAAATCTTCAACTGTTAATATCACCTGTAAGGAGGCAGAAAATGATACTGGGTATCGATATTGGAGGCAGCACAACGGATATTGTGGGCTTTAAGAATGATGAGATGAAGGGGTATCTCAGTGTCGAAGCCAGTGATCCCCTTACATCAGCTTCCGGGGCTCTGGGAAAGTTTATTAATTATAAAGATTTGATAATAGATGATATAAAACATGTTGCAATTACAGGTGTTGGTTCTTCCTATGTGAAAAAGGATCTTTTTCAGATAGAAACTCGCCGGGTGCGTGAGTTTGAAGCGGTGGGTGCAGGCGGTGCCTTTCTCACCTCCCATGATGAAGCCATTATAGTCAGCATGGGGACAGGAACTGCTATTGTGCATTATGAGAGAGGAGATATTAGCCATCTGGGAGGCACCGGCGTGGGCGGCGGCACGCTGGTGGGATTGGGAAATGCCATTATTGGCACCGATAATTACAACCGTCTGGAGGAGATGGCGGGTGACGGTGATGCTTCCCGTGTGGATCTTTCGGTTGGAGATATCACGCTAGATAGCATTCCGGGCCTTAATAAAGAGGTTACAGCTTCCAATTTCGGCAATCTGGATTCTGAGCCAGAAGATGAAGATTATGCAATGGGAATTGTCAACCTGGTATTTCAGACCGTGGGGATGATGTCTGTTTTTGCCTCCCGCATAAAGGATGTTAATGATGTGATCATCACCGGCAAGCTGTCCCAGATGACAGTGGGGCAAAAAGTTCTAAAGGAATTGAAAAAATCCAAGCTCTCTCCTGTTGATTTTCACTTTCCTCGCCTGGGCGAATATGCCACAGCCATAGGAGCTGCTATATCCAGCATTTAATAATTTTGCTGCTTATTCCTGGAAGCTATGAGGCGCTGTTCATATGAAATTTTTCCTCTGTTTATGTTTTGTTTTTGGCCGTAGACCTGATCCAGGCTTCGAGAAATTTCCGGGGGTCACTTCGTTTCATAGCTTTCCAAAAAAGGTTATGTAGTTTTGAATTTCCAGCATATCATTGCTTTTTTTCAATAAAGTTTGGCGAAAAATCAAATATATAAATCAAATATAATCTCTGTATCCAGACTTTATTGTGTTTTCAGGGAAATTCATGCTGGAAAATTGGAGCAAAAAAGGTTATAATTTAAATAGAGATTTTTAATCAGGGAGAAGGAGGAGAGGAAAGTGATAGCAGGAGAAACCAGGATTATAGAAAGATACATCGGATTCTGGGAAAATAAATTAAGTGGGGAAGAATTGAGAATTTTACGGGGAGGTGGCAGTGAGAGACCATTTCTTAATGAATACTATTATAATAGGCGCTCGGGTCTGTATCTCTGCCGGGGATGCGGAAGATTTCTCTTTTCATCGGAGCATAAATATAACTCCGGCAGCGGCTGGCCCAGCTTTTATGATATTTTAAATGAGGATGCTATCAATCTGACTGTGGATCACAGTCTCGGCCAGGAAATGACTGAGGTGCTCTGCGGTTTATGTGGAAGCCATCTGGGTCACCTTTTTGAGGATGGTCCCGCTCCCACAGGACTGCGCTACAGCTTGAACTCCGCCTCATTGAAATTTTGCAGCATCTTTTATCTGCAGGCGGATGATCTCTGCGAACTGGAGGCCCGGGTGGGGAAATATGCCTCCGTGCGCAGAGCGCTCCCCGGTATGGCCCGATTAAATGGTGAAAAAAATGGAGAGGAGAGAGAGGAAAGTGAAGAAGAGGCGCTGGAAGTGGTTGTGTATTATGACCAATTGGAAGATGAAGGTCTCGATCTCTGGAAAGATGACAGTATAAGAGAAGCTGCATGCGGTGTAAATATCGAGTTTACACCTTTTCCTCTGGAAGAGCAGAAGAGATTTTTAAGGAGTAAAGAAAGACTTTTCTCGCTGGCAGGGGAGATATATGGCGGTGAAAAAATCCTGCTGGAGTCCGACATTGCTCTCTGGTTAAATTCCTGTGCTGCGGACAGGCTCGATGGTGATACGGCCAGGGAAAGGATAATGCAAAATATTTATTATCCCCTGCGCAAAAAAAAGATGCGTCGCCTTTTTAAGTTGCTTTAAATTATAAAATGCTTTAAACTATGGTGTATTAAACTCTGGCGAGCCAAAATGGGCATACAAAATAGAAGAGTTACCTTTCATTGTATAATCAATAATCACAGATCGATTGTTGGATGCATTGCGCAGACAGATAATGCCAGCATCATGAAGATGGGATCTCCGGCACAATAGGAGCTTACCAGCCAGAATTATTGTTTTTTGCAGTAAAATGACTTACAGCAGCGAAACCACTGATCATTTATAATACTAAATGCTATCAAATCAGGAGGCAAAATATGACAGTAATGACTGACTTGATGAGAAAGTATTCACCAGCTATAATTTCAATTCTTTTATGCCTTTTTCTTGTAGCTGGCGGTTCTGCGAGAGCAGAGGATGTAGAATGGCAGGAAAAATCACTTATGCTTCCCATGGTTGGTGGGGAACTAGTGGCCGGAATAGCCGAGAAGGATTTTAAGATAGAGTTTGACAGGGAGGAGCGAACTACCAGCACGGAATATAGCTACGAATTTTTAGGCGAAGATACAATTGATGGTGATCAGCTGATGAAGACTGAAATGACAATGAAAGGAGAAGAACAGGAGGTTAGGACACTTCTGGCCTGGTTTGACTTTGAATTTACTCCCAGGCGGGCTGAACTGGATGGCGATGAGATACCGGAAGATTTTATTTTTCAGTATATAGAGGCCATACTGGGTCCGATGAATAGGCTGGCTGCCAGCGGCTTTGGGGATTTTCCTGATATAGAATACGAATATATTGAGGAAAAAGAACAGAAACTGGATGGAGAAAACCGCCCAGTTCATCACTTGAGGGTGCCCGTTGAGGAGTTAAGCGATGATCTGCATGATGATCTGGAAGTAATTCTGGCTGAATTTGAAAATGTTTTGGGAGTGGTTTATTATAATTATAAGGGTGAAGATGTGGAACCGGTTGAAATTGAATACGAAGTTAAAGAACTTTATCCCCGGGAATATTGATTGGCAGCCGCAAATCCTTTTGACATATTGGGACTAAAGTCCTATTTATTTGTGGCTGTAATCAACGGTTAAAACTGAAGTTTATGGGAACAAAACTTACAATTTCAGTGAACTTAAATTTTTAAATTGATGGACATAAAATCACAATAAAAAACTGAGAAATAGTTTACAAAGTTTATTTATCTCTCGCGATTTTATCGCGTTAAAATCCAAAGAAGAAAATATCAATAATTAATTTATAATTTGATAGGCAATCTGGAAAATTATTCTCCAATTTTCCTGCAAATTCAGGCAGGAGATTTGTGATTTCTCTAGAAATATAGTAGTGGACAGAGGGAACATGTCAGTGTTTTACTGGGATTTTTATTGGCTGAGTTTAATAAGATTAAATTTTTATCCTGTTTTTCTTTAATTGATTTTGTGATATCAGTTTATTTCAAAGTTTTAATGCTGTTGTCACTGGAAAATTACAGGATTTTATTTTTTGCCTCTGACTTTGGTCTTTTAAAATCTTAATTATTATCTTTTAATATATAAATTTCTAATATGGATATTTAAAATATACAGTAAAACAAATCAAATAAATCAAAACGGTAAAAATAAATATTAAAATATTAAATAAATTGTTTATTAAATTTTTTTCACATAACTCAACCGGTTAGGGCTAATGTTTTATCGGCCTGAACCTGAAAGGGGGTGTTAGGGGAAAAAGTTTAAAATAACAACTTCGGATGAGGAGATATTTCAGGGATTTCGTGGATTGTCATTTATGACAGCGGACTATTATAAGTCATAAGATCATCTGCCAAAAAACAAAAAGGGAGTGAGTAGATGTATAACTGGCAGAACGCAGCATTGAAAAAAGCACTCGTAATTGGACTGGCATTTGCATTTGTATTTGGTTTTTCTCTTGCGGTTCAGGCTGAGGATGTACCCTATGGCGGCTGGCTGGACAGAATAGTTACTGTTGAGGAAGAGGATGAGTCGGCCGCAGTTTCCATGCTCGAGGCAGGAGAAATCGATGTCTTCACAGAAACGCTCACCCGTGAAGACCTGCTTGAAAGGGTACAGGATGCACCGGATCTTGACTATGTAGAGAATTTTGGTTCCTATCAGGAACTTACTTTAAATCCGGCTGGAACTCCAGATGAACCCTATTTCGAAGCAACCGGTGAGCTCAATCCCTTTGCTCATCCGGAGGTTAGAGAGGCGATGAACTGGCTGGTAGACCGTGACTATATCGCTGATGAAATTTATGGTGGTCTTGCAGTGCCCAAATATACTCTTTCCGGTACTGCTTTTGCTGAATACGCTCGCTATATAGCCACTCAGCGTCAAATAGAGGTGGAATACGCTCATCAGCCTGATAGAGCTGAAGATCAGATAGAGAGCGCCATGATGGATATGGGTGCTGAGATGGTAGATGGCACCTGGCATTACGATGGTGAGCCCGTAGAGATTACCATGCTGGCCAGAGTTGAGGACGAAAGAGAGGATGTCGGTGATTATGTATCTGCCCTTATGGAAGATCTGGGCTTTGAAGTTGAGAGAATTTATGCCACCGCCGAAGAAGCCTCTCCACTCTGGATGTCAGGTGACCCCCATGCCGGCGAATGGAGCATATATACCGGCGGCTGGATATCCACCGTTGTAACCAGAGATGAAGGTGCTGATTTTGACTTCTTCTTCACTCCAAGAGGTTTGGGAACTCCGCTTTACATGGAATATGATCCTCCGGAAGAGCTGGATGAAATTTATGACAGGCTGGCGCGCAGAGACTTTGAATCTATGGAGGAAAGAGAAGAGCTCTTCACCGAAGCTCTCTGGGGCTCTATGGAAAATGCCAAGCGCATCTGGCTTACCGACAGCCTTTCCTTTAGCCCTCATAGAGAAGAACTATCTATAGTCGCTGACTATGCTGGCGGTATATCAGGTGCCTGGATGTGGGGACATACTGCTCGCTTTGAAGATCAGGTGGGTGGAGAGTTAAGTGTAGCTATGCCCTCAATCCTAACAGAGCCCTGGAATCCCACCGATGGCAGTAACTGGATCTTTGACATGATGATGATCAGAGCCACCTCTGAAGCTGGATACATGTGGGATCCCTACACAGGTCTGCAGTATCCTCTGCACTTTGAGGAAGCTGAAGTAAAAATTAGAGAGGGCCTGCCCGTAGATGCAACTCTTGACTGGGTAGATCTGGAATTTGTTGAGGGTGGCACTGAAGTTCCCGAAGATGCCTACTATCAGTGGGATGCTGAAGAGGAAAGATTCATCACTGTGGGCGAATACTTCGACGAGCAGCCAATGGCAAACAGAGCTGTAACCACTGTATATCCTGAGGATGTGGACATCATGTGGCATGACGGCACTGAATTCTCAGCTGCCGATATCATGTGGATGTACATTCTCGATCAGGATAGAGCCCAGGAAGAGAGTGATATCTTCGATGATGCTACGGTGCCAGCCTATGAAAGCTTCATGGAAGACTTCCTTGGGTTCAGGATAGTGGATGAAGATCCCATCACCTTCGAGTACTATTCCGACCTCTACTATCTCGATGCCGAGCTTTATATTCCATCCGGCTTCCCCCTCTGGGATCAGGGTTCCGGTGCCATGCACAATATGGCTGTAGCTTTTGAAGCAGAGGCTTCCGGCAACATGGCTCACACTTCCTCTAAAGCTGATGCTGAAGATGTCGAACATGCCAGCTACATTGCCGGTCCCAGCATGGAATACATTGAAGAAGAGCTGGAATGGATGGCAGAAGAGAACTATATACCCTATGAAAATACTCTGGGCGAATATATCACCGAAGAAGAGATGGCTGAAAGATACGAAAATCTGCAGAGCTGGTATGAAGAGAAAGAACACATCTGGGTGGAGACCGGCCCCTATTATCTCGCCGATGCTCACCCGGTTGAAGGTATAGTAGAGCTTGAGCCCTTCGAGGATTATCCCTATCCTGCCGACCGCTGGGATATCTTTGAAGAGCCCATGATACCGGAAGTATCTGTTTCCGGTCCTAATTCCATCTTCGTCGGTGAAGCTGCCGAATTTGATGTAAGTATAACCTTCGAAGGTGAAGCCTATCCCACCGAAGAAATTCAGGATACTGATTATCTGCTCTTCGATACCAATGACAATCTGGTAGCGGAAGGCAGCCTGGAAGAGGTAGCCGAAGGCGAATGGCGTGTAAGCTTAAGCGAAGAGGAAACTGCTGAGCTGGTGACCGGGCCAACCCGTCTTGAGGTCATCATCTCGCCTCTGCCTGTGGCTTCTCCTTCCATCTCCACCGTGGAGTTTGTCACCATCGAGTAATGCTAACGTGAACCAGGAGTTCTAACATTGGTAAGGCCTAATGCCATGGGAGGGCTCTGACTCTCCCATGGCATTTTGTTAATTTAAGTTTGCTTTTACAGTTTGCTGTTTTTGTTAAATAAAGCAGTAATAAAGAACTTAAGGAGGTGTTGAAAAAAATCATTTAAAGACTTACCTCATTCAAAATTAAATCAGGCTTTGTTTTTATCGGGGGAATGGAACGGGGCTGTTATCCGTGTTGTTCCTGAGGACTGCTGGAGGATTCAGGCAATAGCTGCTATGTGAGCAGCGGAAAGCGAAGAGAATCAAGTATTAACCTGGGTGTTTATAGCAGTGCAAAATAAAATAAAGAGGGTGAAGCCCGTGTTTAAGAGATTATCTATTATTACTGTCTGTCTTGCCCTATTGTTGTCCTTCAGCTTTTTGCCTCAGGTGATGGCCGAGGATGTGCCCTACGGTGGCTGGCTTGATAGTATTGTGACTGTCGAGGAAGAATCAACCTCTGCTGCAATAAGACAGCTCAGCACGGGAGCGCTGGATGTCTATGCTGATACCATAACGGAAGTGGATATCTATAACCGCATTATGGAGGATCCACTCATTCAGTATGACCGCTCCTATGGTTCCTACAATGAACTCTCCTTTAACCCGGCAGGTCCTGTATTTGCAGAGACGGGAGAGTTAAATCCCTTTGCTGTTCCCCGGGTAAGAGAAGCAATGAACTGGTTGATTGACAGGGATTATATGGCCAGTGAAATATTTGGCGGCATGGCTGTACCAAGGCTTTTTCCCATCACCTCCGCTTTCCCCGATTATGCCAGATTGATTGAGAAGGTGCGTGAGATGGAGGTGGAATACGCCTATAATCCCGAGAGGGCTGAAGCTGTAATATCTGAAGAGATGGTGGCCCTGGGGGCAGAGCTGATTGATGGTGTATGGCACTATGATGGCAGCCCTGTGGAGATTAAGATACTCATTCGCACAGAAGATGAGAGGCTGGAAGTGGGAGATTATGTCGCTTCCATGCTGGAGAGAATAGGTTTTCGCACTCACAGGCAGTATGCAACTGCTGCGGAAGCTTCACCTGTATGGATGAGCGGAAATCCCGAGGATGGACTCTTTCACGTCTACACCGGCGGCTGGGTAACCACTATTGTGGCCAGAGACCAGGCTACCAACTGGGATTTTTTCTATACTCCCCGCGGTCTGGCATCTCCTCTCTGGCAGGCCTATGAGCCTTCTCCCGAATTTGATGAAGTGGCAAATAGACTGGCTATAAGAGATTTCTCCACCATGGGTGAAAGACAGGAGATGATGATAGAAGCCATGGAGCTGGGCCTTGAGGATAGCACCCGGATCTGGCTTGTGGATAGACTGGCGGTAAACCCCTATAGAACTGATGTACAGCTAACCGCCGATCTGGCCGGAGGTATTTCCGGATCCTGGCTCTGGGCTTACACCGCCAGAAAAGTCGATGAAGTTGGCGGAGAACTGCGGCTTGGCCTCCCCAGTGTAATGCCCGAGCCCTGGAATCCCCTCGACGGCAGCAACTGGGTCTTTGATATGATGCTTATAAGATCCACAGCTGATATGGGATATCAGTGGGATCCCTACACCGGACTCCACTATCCCAATAGATTTGAAACGGCCACCGTGAAAATTGAAGAGGGACTTCCCGTCGATAAAACTCTTGACTGGGTTGATCTGGAATTCGTAGAAGGGGGCACGGAGGTTCCCGGCGATGCCTGGGCGGACTGGGATGCAGAGGAACAGCGATTTATAACTGTAAATGAAAAATATCCCGATGGAGTAAGCGCCCGTAGAGCTGTGACCACCGTCTATCCCGAGGATTTTCTGGAAAAAACCTACTGGCATGATGGCAGTCAGTTTTCGGCAGCAGATATTGTCTGGTGGTTTTTAAATTATTACAGTTTTGATAGGGCTGCCGAAGAGAGCGAATTTCATGATCCCGCAAAAGTTCCGGAGTATGAGTCCTTCATGGATCATTTCCGCGGCTTCCGCATAACTGATATGGATCCCCTAACCGTGGAATATTATTCTGACCTCTTTTATCTGGATGCTGAGTGGTATATTTTCTCAGGCTATCCCTACTATGATCAGGGACCGGGCGCCTGGCACAATCTGGCTGTGAGCTATCTTGCCGAAGTTAATGAGGAGCTGGCGCTTTCTTCTTCCAGAGCTGATGCCCTTGATGTGGACCAGCTCAACTTGATTGGAGGACCCAGCCTTGATATACTAAACAGGCATCTGGATAGAGCCATGGAAGAGGGCATTCTTCCCTATGAAAATGTGATGTCGGAGTTTGTCAGCGAGGAAGAGATGCAGGAGCGTTATGAAAATCTCAAGAGCTGGTATCAGGATAGAGGTCATTTCTGGCTGGGCACAGGCCCCTATTATCTGCGCCGCGGTCACCCGGTGGAGGGAATAGTGCACCTGGGCAGAAATGAGGATTATCCCTATCCTGCAGATCGCTGGGATATGTTTGTGGAGCCAATGATTCCGGAGGTAGCGCTCAGCGGACCTGGTTCTATAAGGATTGGATCTGAGGCTGTTTTCGATATCAGAGTGATGCTGGATGACGAACCATATGCTCACGAGGATCTCACTGCGGTAACTGCTCTCGTATTCGATGAAGCTGACAGTCTGGTTGCCACTGTGGAAGCGGAAATGGTGTCTCCCGGTGAATATCGGGCTGTCCTGGATGAGGAGATCACTGAAAAACTCAGATTTGGTTCCACAACTGTGGAAGTTGTGGTCACCTCTCGCCTTGTTGCGTCTCCAGTCTTAGAGTCCACCAGGGTGGTTACTTTTGGGCAGTAGATCTCACATGTTCAAAGAATAGTTCTGAGTTTAATGGATTTCTAATTAAGGACAGAATTCCTTTTTTGGAATTCAAAAAGACCAAAAGCAAAATGTTTTTAGCAATCGTGGAGGTGATATTCTGCCTCCACGGTTGCACTTGCAGTAAATATTTAGGAGGTGTATCGATGGACCAAGGACCTATTGATGACCCTGGAGTTGACAAGGAACAGACTCAGCTTGCCGAAGAAGAAGATGCAGGAAGAAGCAACAAAAAGGAGACAGCGAAATACTTTTCTGTCCGTCTGATCACTCTGTTTTTGACAGCGGTAGTGGCTGTGTATATTTTAATTCTGGTGGCCAATATGGGTGGTGCAGTTGATGAAATCCGCGAGGCCCAGATAAGAGAACAGGTTGGCCAGCAGATGCGCGCCATGTCAGATGAGATGGCTGACTGGTCGGCAGAACGCCGGCGCGAATATGAAGAATCTCTGGTTGAACGTGAAAGGCAGAGACTTGGCCTGGATGAACCCTTTATACTCAGGAGTTTTTACTATCTCAGAGATGCTGTGACTCTGGATTTAGGAACAGCCGAACAGCTAACAAGTGATTCGGGATCGCGGCAGGTTAGAATGGTGATACTGGAGCGGCTGGCCCCGACATTATTATTGATGGGAACCACATTTATTATACTATTTTTCAGCACGATATTCCTTGCCCTGATTTTATCCCGAAAGTACGGAAGCTTCTGGGATAGGGCCTTGATTTTGCTGGCTCCCACCTCAGCAGCTCCGAACTGGTTTTACGGAATATTTTTAATCCTAATATTTGCAGCTCTGTTGGGATGGTTTCCCTGGGGAGGAATGGTAGAAGCACCGCCCCCGGATGATACACTGCCCTACCTGCTCAGTGTTCTCCGTCATCTGGTGCTGCCGGTAGCGGCGGGAGTCATTTCGTTATTTTTCGTCAGCATTTATCAATATCGCACTTTTTTCCTGATATATTCTCAGGAGGATTATGTTGATGTAGGGAAAGCCAAGGGATTATCAAATCGAGCTCTGGAAAGAAAATATATCCTGCGCCCCACCATGCCCCCTATCCTTACAAACTTTATGATGGGAGTAATAACACTTATAATGGGCAGCGTTGTTCTGGAACAGGTATTTATGTGGCCCGGCCTGGGAAGACTGATTTATCAGGCTATTCATCTGTTTGATACTCCTATAGTAATAGGTGTAAATATTATTTATGCCTATATGCTGGCTGTTATGATATTTATTCTGGATATACTGTATGGGATACTTGATCCTCGCGTAAGAGTTGGTTCTGAAGAAGGAGGTTTAGGATAATGCAGAGATTGCTGGATCAGCTGAAAGAGATAAAACAATATCCCTCTGCTATTGCAGGGATTTCTTTAATTGGTATACTGATTATAGCAGCCATAATAATTGTCATTGTCATTCCATATCAGGAAGCTTTATTGCTCTGGCGCGGAGGAGAAGTCTGGCAGGAAACGCCGAGGCATGCTCGCCCCGTTTATGTCGACTGGTTTTCCGGTGATGATTTACCCAGGACTGACAGAATAGATTCCCGGGATTTTCCCGAGAATAAGGAGTTTACTGATCTAAATGGAGCAAGGGAATTTCAGATTGAGATACCCTATGATTATCAATATGATGGATTTCCTAGCGAAGTCAGCATTATGTTTGAGTCCGAATATGAGGAAACAAGGCCTCATGTAAATGTCGAGTGGGAAACTCCCGATGGCAGAGTATACGAGACTGACAGTTTTTCTGTCCGGAGGGAAACCAATTTTCGCTTAAGTCGGGCTGACGAGCTGGAGGCTCAATTTGATGCTTCTCCGCGCGTGGGATTGTTCAGGGACCCCGATGTTGAAGAACCGGAACCCCTGAAAGGAGAATATACGCTCAGAATTACCGGTCACCTCTTTGAGGAAGATGCAGACATTAATGCCCGGCTGGTTTCATACGGTCAGGTGCATGGGATATTTGGTACCGATCACCGCCGCCGGGAGTTGAGTGTAGCCATGCTCTGGGGTCTGCCGATTGCGCTTGTCTTTGGTGCCAGCATCGCCGTTGTGGCTAACATCTCCACTTTGCTTATTGCCGCTGTTGCCACCTGGTTTAGAGGAGCGGTAGAGTGGATAGTCCTTCGGTTGACCCACATAAATTTATGTATTCCCAATCTGGTGCTTTTGATACTGGTTGGAATGATGTATTCCCGGGAGCTGTGGGTAATGGGATCGGTGATTGCTGTAAAGGGAATTTTCAGCAGCTTTATGTTCACCTACCGATCCATGTTTTTGTCCATTAAAGAGGAGCCCTATATTGAGGCAAGTAAAGCCTATGGAAGCAGTCAAAAGCGAATTATATTCTTCTATATGGTGCCAAAAGTAATTCCCTTCCTCATTCCCCAGTTTGTTATGGCTATCCCCAGCTACGTTTTTCTGGAGGCTACACTTGCCGTGCTGGGGCTGGGAGATCCGGTCCTGCCCACGCTGGGTAAATTGATCAATGATGCCCAGTCTCAGGGTGCCCTATATATGGGCAGATACTACTGGATACTGCAGCCTGCAGTCATATTGATGCTGATCGGTGTGAGCTTTTCACTGACCGGTTTTGCCCTGGACAGAATTATGAACCCCAGGTTGAGGGAGGAATAAACAATGGCAGAAAACGATAAAGTATTGTCGGTTCAGGATATGTACCTGCACTACCAGACGAGCCGGGGAATAGTTCAGGCGGTCGATGGTGTGGGCTTTGATCTGGATAAAGGAAAAAGCATGGTAATAGTGGGAGAATCAGGATGCGGCAAAACCTCGCTGGGCAATGCCATTCTGCGCCTGCTCCCGGAAAATGTTTACAGATACGAAGGTCGCTGTCTCCTCAACGGCAGCGATATCATGCAGTACGGCGATGAGAAATTTCGCAAGGAAGTTCGCTGGGTGCGGGCGGCAATGGTTCCTCAGGCAGCCATGAATGCCCTTAATCCGGTTATTAGTGTTGCTGATCAGGTCGCTGAGCCCCTCCATATACACAATCTTGTGGACAGCGAGGAGGAGGCTATGGAGAGAGTAAAGAAGACCTTCGATAACGTGGGGGTGCCGCGCGATTTTCTTCCCCGTTATCCCTTTGAGCTTAGCGGGGGGATGAAACAGCGGGTGGCTCTGGCCATGTCTCTCATCACCGATCCTGATTTTATTATACTGGATGAGCCCACCTCCGCGCTGGATATGCTTACCCAGGCAAATATAATGAACGTGCTAACAAGACTTAAAGAAGAGATAGATATCAGTTTCGTATTGATCACTCATGATGTCAGCACCTCCAGTGAGATAGCGGACATGGCTGCGATTATGTATGCCGGTCATATTGTGGAGTTCACCGACGCCTATACGTTTTTCGGTGAGCCCTGGCATCCTTACTCCCGCCGTTTGATGGAGAGTGTACCCACGCTGGAGGCAGAGGATGATACTCTCGGCTTTATACCCGGACAGCCTCCCGGGCTGCTGGATCCCCCGGAGGGCTGTAGATTTGCAGAAAGATGCAATCAGGAGTTTGAAAAGTGCAGTGAAGAACCGCCCATGTTTGAGCCGGAAGAAGGACATAAAGTGAAATGCTGGCTCTATGAGGAAGGTGGTAAATAATGGCTGTTGATGAAGATAATATTCTCGTTGAAGCCAGGGATCTGCATACCTACTTTGAGATGAAGAGGTGGGGGTTTCTCCACCAGGGATTTGTTCAGGCCGTTGACGGGGTAGATTTTAAGGTGGAGAAAGGAGAATCTATTTCCCTCGTGGGTGAATCCGGCTGTGGAAAGAGTTCTCTGGCTAAAACTATACTGGGAATTCACGAACCTCACTCAGGTGAAATAATCTTTGAGGGAGAAAAGGTGGATTACCATGATGATGAGCAGATGAAGGAATATCATAAAATGACTGGCTTTGTGCAGCAGGACCCCTACGGGGCCTTACCTCCCTTCATGAGCGTGCGTAAAATTTTGGAGGAGCCCATGATCGTAAATGGCATAAAAGATAAAAATCAGCGCATTACCCGCATCCGGGATGTGATGGAGGAGCTTAAACTCACCCCTGTGGACAATTTTCTTAACAAATATCCGCACATGCTCAGCGGAGGTCAGCAGCAGCGGGTTGTCCTGGCTCGGGCTCTGGTGCTTAACCCCAAATTGATCTTTGCCGATGAGCCTGTATCCATGCTGGATGCTTCCGTGCGGGTGGAGATACTGGAACTTTTCGAGAAAATACAGAGAGAGAGAGATGTATCCATAATCTATATTACCCATGACCTTTCCACGGTGCGATACTTTTCCGAGCGAATATTTATCATGTACGGCGGAAAGCTTGTGGAAAAATCGCCTGTGGTGGATCTTTTGAGGGAACCCGCCCATCCCTACACTCAGGCTCTGCTGGAAGCGATATCGGAGCCGGATGCCTCCAATATACACTCATACAAAGAAGTTCCTCCCGGTGAGCCTCCCAGTCTGCTCGATCCTCCGGAAGGCTGCCGATTTCATCCTCGCTGCAGACATAAAATCGATGGCCTATGTGATGAGGAGTTCCCTCCCGAATTTGAGCTAAATGAGGGCCGCAGCACAGCCTGCTGGCTTTACGAGGATGAGGAGGAAGCTGAGGATGTCGCGGTTTAAGGTTAGACTTATGCTGATAGCTTCGCCGGTTATGATGATAGCCGGCTGGGGCTTTCTCTTTGCCATGATTATAGAGAGAATCCGCCCCACATATTTTCTCAATGTTGTTAGCTACGTTCTGCTCATGACCGGATTTTTTCTGGGCATGTATGCTGTTTTCTTCCTGTGGAAGGGAAGAAAATCAAAACAGGAGATAAAGGAACTGCGGAAGGAATTGCAGGGGGAAGATTCCGAAATTCCCCCTCAGTATTCTCCCTATCAATCGAGCACCGGGATAAATGAGGAAAAAATGACTGAATATCTAAAGGATGAGCTGAGGAAAAAAGCTGAAGAAAATGGGGTGGATGTTGAAGAGCTGGAAGAAAAAGAGGATGATTGAAAAGATAAAGAAATGAATTTGTGGATGAAGCAATATATTCAAAGAAGATAAATATAAAGGGCCCGGGTGTAATTCCCGGGCCTAAAATAATTATGGACAGTTTTCATTTATGGTTAAGCACATAAAAATGGTGCCGAGGGTGGGATTCGAACCCACACAGGCTAAAGAGCCCACAGCGCCCTCAACGCTGCGCGTCTGCCAGTTCCGCCACCTCGGCATATAACATAACAATTTATTTTTGCCATTTTCACTACAATATCTTCACTACAATAATTATTATACCATAATCATTGCAACTGTCAACCGCAAGATATGCAATTTTTGGTGATA
>CAZVZM010000040.1:0-17359 GCA_964630835.1 uncultured Halanaerobiaceae bacterium | reverse complement strand
TTATCAGGGATCTCATTAAGGACAGATTCAGTCCTGATAGTTTATCAAAGAGAGCTGCACTTGGATTGTGGCGTTTTCGCCGCAATCTAAAGGGGATACCTGCGGATATTTCACAGATACTGAGTAAGCTGAGCAGAGATGAGTTAAAGATATCATTTGCCCATGAAAACCTGGAAAGCCTGGAGGATAAGCTGGATATTTCCTCAGGCCGCCTTTCTTTGAGTTTAATAATTTCATCTTTGATTGTTGGCTCTGCAATACTGATTCAAGCTCAGGTGGAGCCTACACTTTTTGGTCTGCCAATTCTGGGATTGGCCGGTCTTTCTGGGGCCGCTATATTAACTATTTTCCTTATTATCTCTTTTTTCTAATTTAATATTTTGTGTTCTGACCCCTGCCTGGAACGTATCTAGAACTGTATTTTAAATAAAATTAAACTTTGGTGAACGGCATGGATAGAATATGGAAATTCAAAAAGCCCGATGATATTGATGAGGATGTAATTAAAGAAGTTTTGAGGAGGCGTGGCTTATCTCCAGAGGACTTTCCTGCCTTTGAAAAACTCGATTTAAGTGATTTGTTTTCCCCATTTGTTTACACTGACATGAAGAAAGCGGCAGAAAGGTTAATAAAAGCCGGTAAAACTGGTGAAAAAGTGCTCATCTATGGAGATTATGATGTTGATGGAGTTACCTCTTCCGTGCTGCTGACCGAATATCTTAAAGATATTCTGCAGGTGGATGCTGTTTATTACCTTCCAGATCGCTTTCGTGATGGATATGGGCTTAACATTCAGTCCCTAAAAAAACTGGGAATTAAAGATTTTGATCTGCTTATTACAGTAGATTGCGGCATAAAAGCTCATGAAGAAATTGACTTTGTTTGCGAAAAAGGTGTTGATGTAATTGTAACTGATCATCATCGACCGGGGAAATTTTTTCCCGGTGCCATGGCTGTGCTAAATCCATCCTGCAGGGAAAAGGTAAAACCCGAAGCATTTAAGGAACTCAATCATGCAGGAGTTGGGGTTGTTTTTAGATTATGTCAGGCTGTTCAGGAAATTCTTGGTAATGACCCTCATTCAAATTATCTCATAACCCGGCTCTCTCTGGTTGCTCTGGGCAGCGTGGCGGATGTCGTACCTCTCCAGAGAGAGAATAGAATTTTTGTCGGCAGGGGGTTAAAAGAAATCGAAGATTCGAAAAGACCTGGTCTTGTCAGTCTGAAGAAAGAAATGGGACTGAACAGCTCCAAAAGGATTTCTGCAGGCAGAATAGGGTTTATACTTGCCCCTCCTCTCAATGCTGCAGGGAGACTTAGATCACCAGATTTAAGTTTTCAACTTCTTTATACCTCAAGTAAAAAGAGAGCCAGAATTCTTGCCGGAGAATTATCAGATCTCAATGACAAAAGAAAGATGCTGCAGGAAAAAATCCTGAATCAGGCTGAGAAAAAAATTGAGGAAAAGGATGAGAATGATGTTGGTCCCGGTATAATTCTGGCTTCGGAGCAGTGGCACGAAGGAGTAATTGGAATTGTTGCTTCCAGGCTGGTCGAAAAATATAACTATCCAGTAATTTTAATTTCTCTGAAGCGAGAACGAGGAAAGGGTTCCGCCCGCAGCATTCCTGGATTGGATTTATTTGAGGTGATTTCCAGCTGCAAAGACACGCTTGAAAGTTACGGCGGTCATAAAATGGCAGCAGGTTTGAGCATTAAGAGAGAAAACATCGATGACTTTCAAAAGAAATTTAATTCGTACCTGCAGGAAAATATCCCCAGTAAAACTTTCCTTCCCGAAAAACGTGTTGATGCCATTTTACCCGGGGAAGAAGATATTGATCGCTGTCTTGTAAACGAAATAAAGGAACTAAGACCCTTTGGTGTCGGAAATCCAGAGCCTATATTTCTTTTCTCGGGAGTTGAGTTGAACAGGGTTAGAAAAGTTGGCAGCAGTGGAGAACATTTAAAAATTAAAACCAGTTCGGGATTGAGCGGTATAGGTTTTGCATTGGGCTATAAAGAGGATATGGTAAAAAAGAATATTTCAGATCAAACATTTCGACTTCTTGTAAGGCCTAAGATCAATAAGTGGCGGGGAAAGGAAACTCTTGAAGTGCAATTCATGGATATAATTCCTGAAAACCTTTCACATCTGGCTCCACTGCTTTTACAGGATGAAGATGTTTTAATTTTTGATGCCAGAAATTCTGACAAAAATAGATATCTTTCCAGCCTCAAAAAATGGCCGGAGACAACCCTGATTTATCTTAATAGTGTCAGCGTGAAAGAACGCCTTGAAGGTAAATTTCCCGGAATGAAATTTATCACCTCAATGCCCGACCAGGGGAATTTAGGTGGTCGTATAGTTTTTTGGGATCCCCCTTTTTCTTTGTACGAAATATCTCGATTTATGGAAGTTCTCAAGCAGGAATTAAATCCACCCGAAATTCATTTGATTTTCGGAGACAAAGATCTGGATTTAAACAAAAAAATAATTGAAAGAAACCTTCCCCTCAAGGAGGATATTTTAAGGGTATGTAGATGGATTGAAAATCAGGATGTATCATTTTTACAACAGGAGCCGCCGGAGGAATTAAATTATTCCTCAAGATGCTGGCAGGAAATTTTGAAAGTTCTCATGGATAGCGGTATTTTAGACCTCGAAGATGAGGAATATATTCCTTTAGAAAATAGTGAAGTGGAGGAAATGGATCTCTTTTCCTCCTTGCGCTTCAGGGAGATATCAGAAATAAGAAGTGATTTTTCAGAAATGATTGAGGCTTTTTCTCATAGTCATCCAGGCATTCTCCTGGAAAAAATCAAATCATTTTCCAATCATTGAAGGAGGCGGGCTAATAATGAAGCCAGAGGAACTGCTGAGAGAATTTCCTGACTTTCCGGAAGAGGGTATTTTGTTTAAGGATATTACACCAATTTTACAAAATATCGATGCATTTAACGAAGTAATAGAGATTTTTGTTGAGCATTACAGAGATTATAAGTTTAAATATGTGGCTGCAATTGAAGCCAGGGGATTTTTGCTGGGACCTATTTTGTCCCGGGAACTCAATAGGGGCTTTATCCCCATTCGTAAACCAGGAAAGCTTCCTGGAGATAAAATATCTGCTACATATGAGCTTGAATACGGGGACAATACTCTGGAGATTCATCGTGATGCGCTTGAAAAAGGGGATAGAATTCTCCTTATAGATGATTTGCTTGCTACAGGTGGGACTTCCGGAGCTGCAATTAATCTTATTGAAAGACTGGGAGGGGTAGTGGCAGGAGCCGGATACTTAATTGAACTGGTTGATTTGCAGGGCCGGGAGAACTTGCATGATTATGATGTATTCTCTATAATTAAGGAATAGGACCTTTAAAATACAGGATTGAGGAGTATAAATATTTTAGGATTTAAATGCAGGTGGATTTAGGGGCGGTTGATATGGAACTGGAAAAAATTGTGAAAAAGATTAATACGTATATAGAAGAGCCTGACCTGAGCGGAATCAGAAAAGCTTACAGAATTAGCCGTGAAGCCCATGATGGACAGTATCGAATTTCCGGGGAGCCCTTTGTTGAACATCCTCTGGGTGTGGCTTATATTCTGGCCGAACTGGAGCTGGATATAACATCGATTACAGCGGCTATTCTTCATGATGTGATCGAGGATACTGATATTAACAGAGAAGATGTAAAAAAAGAGTTTGGTGAGGAAATAGCCCTGCTCGTCGATGGTGTTACAAAATTAACAAGGATGGACTTTAAGTCTAAAGAGGAACAGCAGGCTGAAAGTTTGCGGAAGATGTTTCTGGCCATGTCGGATGATATCAGAGTAGTATTGATAAAACTGGCAGACAGGCTTCATAATATGCGAACTCTCGGTTATGTCAGCAAAGAAAAGCAGGAGGAAAAAGCTCAGGAAACCCTGGATATATATGCTCCCCTGGCCCACAGATTGGGAATGTCCCGGCTCAAGTGGGAGCTTGAAGATCTCAGTTTCCGCTATCTCAAGCCTAAGATGTATTATGAGCTTTCACGCAAGGTGGCCGCTAATCGCAAGGAAAGGGAAAAGTATATTCAAAAGGCAATTGAAAAAATAGATAAGACCCTTGAAGAAAACGATCTCGATGCAGAAATTTATGGGCGTGCAAAACATCTCTACAGCATATATCAGAAAATGGAAGAAAAAGAAATATCCTTTAAAGAAGTATATGATCTTACAGCCGTGAGAGTGATCATTGACTCAGTTAGAGAATGTTATGAGGTGCTGGGTATAATTCATGAAATATGGAATCCCATGCCAGGAAGGTTTAAAGATTACATTGCAATGCCAAAATCAAATATGTATCAATCTCTTCATACCACAGTTATTGGCCCTCATGGGGATCCTCTGGAGGTGCAGATAAGAACCCCTGAAATGCATCGAACTGCTGAGTACGGTATTGCCGCTCACTGGCGTTATAAAGAGGGAAAGAGCGGAGAGGAAGATTTTGAGGATAAGCTCTCCTGGTTAAGACAGCTGCTTGAGTGGCAGAAAGATTTACAGGAGCCTCATGAGTTTATGGAAGCGCTTAAAGTTGACTTATTTGAAGATGAGGTTTTTGTTTTTACTCCTAAGGGAGATGTAATCAATCTTCCCAGAGGAGCTACTCCTGTTGACTTTGCTTACTATATTCACACTGAGGTGGGTCACGAGTGCGTGGGTGCTAAAGTGAATGGAAAAATGGTTCCTCTGGAATATGAACTTGAAAATGGGGACATTGTAGAAATTCTAACTTCCAGTGGAAGTGGACCTTCCCGCGACTGGCAGGAATTTGTCCAGAGCTCAAGAGCCAGGAGTAAGATTAAAAGATGGTTTAAAAAACAGCGTCGTGACAAAATTATTGCTCGCGGTGAAAATACTCTTAAACAGGCCCTGGAGCGAGAAGATATAGAGATACCGGATCCAGAGAAAAAAGAGGTGCTGAAGGATATAGCGGAAGATTTAAACAGGAAAGATTTAGACTCCTTATACGAAGGTATCGGTTATGATCAAATTTCAACGAAACAGGTTCTCAATCGGATACCGGAAAAATTTAAAAAAACAGTGGAACTGGAGGATTTAATTACTGAAGAAGATGAAAAGAAAAAGTCTCCTGGCAGGGGTATTAAAGTAAAAGGTATGGATGATATCCTTGTTAGGACAGCCAGGTGCTGCAAGCCTGTTCCGGGAGATAAGATAATTGGATACATTACCAGGGGGAGAGGGGTTTCTGTGCATCGCGGGGACTGCCCAAACGTAAAATCTATGCAGGATGAAGATAGATTTATTGAGGTGAATTGGAGCTCCACAGAAATGGAATCCTATCAGGTAGAGCTGGTTATTGAGGCTGTTAATAAATCAGCCCTTCTAAATGAAATTACTGGTGTGATAAGCAGGGAAAAAATTGAACTGCATTCAGTTATGGCCGATACCGATAAGTATAATCAAGCTTTTATTAAAATTGATGTGGAGCTCAGCAGCAGGGAGCATATGAAGGAGCTTATCAGCAAAATCGAGAAGGTGTCCGGGGTTCTCTCTGTGAGCAGGGCCAGGCCCAGCTAAATTTAAATTTCAGGATCTTCTCCATAACCGCTGGTGAAATTTACGACATATGCCTGTAAAGCGATAGCTGCTCACCTCTTATTATAGGAAGCTAAGAAGAGAACTGACACAGGAAATTTTTCGAAACCCACATCAAATCCATAGCCCAAAATAAAGTCGAAGCAGAGGGAAAATTTCACGCGAATGGAGCCTCATAACTTCCACATTTTATTGAATTAGGAGGCAAATTATGCGGGCGGTTGTTCAGCGTGTTAATTACTGTCGGGTTTATATAGATGGTGAGTTAAGCGGCAGCATTTCAGATGGTCTATGTGTCCTGCTGGCTGTGGGCGAAGATGACAGCAATGAGGATGCAGATTATCTTTTGGATAAAATAATAAATCTGAGGATATTTGCCGATGAAGATGGCAAAATGAATCTGTCTGCTCGCGATTTAAATAAAGAATTAATGGTTATATCTCAATTTACTCTATATGGGGATTGCCGACAGGGCAGGAGACCGGGATATGGAGACGCTGCTCAACCTGACAGGGCAGAAAAGCTGTACGATTATTTTATTGAGAAACTGGGAAAGACTGATCTCGAGTATGATTGTGGGGAGTTTAAAGAATATATGGAAGTGGAATTAAGCAACGATGGTCCGGTGACCTTAATGCTTGACAGCAAAAAGAATTTTTAACTGAAAGCTTGCTTCTGGAAAGTTTTCTGCTGCTGAAGATTTCGTTTTTATAATAGAAAAATCTTAGTAAGCGGAACATTAATGCTACCATCAACGAGCCTTGAAAAGGTATGGTCTTCCAATATATAATTGCATTTTTTTAAAAACAGTTTGGAGGAGAATCATAAAATATAATTATGGAGGGATCTGGCGATTGCAGGTTAATAGACTTCAGTTAGGATTAAATGCTACCAACTGTTATGTGGTGCATGAAAATAATGAAGGGCTTATAATTGATCCAGGCAGCAAGGAAGAAGCGGATCGTATCTTAAATCATATAGATCCTGATAAACACGATTATAGATATATAATTAATACTCACGGCCATTTTGATCACATTGGGGCTAACGAAGAGATCTCCAGAGAGCTTGATATTCCCATCGCAATTCACGAAGAGGACTCCGAAGCGCTTGTTAATCCTGAAATTAATTCTTCATCTATGCTGGGCAGGGAAATAGTGAGTCCGAAAGCAGATCGACAGCTAAAAGATGAAGACAGAATTGACCTCTCCGGAAAATCCCTGGAAATTTATCATACTCCCGGACATAGTCCCGGAGGGATCGTGATTTACGCTCCTTCAGAAAAAATTTTGTTCAGCGGTGACACTATATTTCGGGGAGGAGTTGGCAGGACTGATCTGCCCCGCAGCAGCGGGAGCGATCTAAAAAAATCTTTGCTAAGAATCAGAGAAATTTTTCCCTCAGATGTGAAAGTATACCCCGGACATGGGGAGCCAACTGATCTGAATACTTTTTTTAAGAGAGTTTATCCCCAGATATACTGACTTACATTTGTAAGAATTGACATAAGGTCTTTCCTGAGATAAAATTATAACAGGTGATAAATTGTCAGCACTATAGAAGATCTAAACCTTAGAAAGGTTTTAAAGGAGTGTAATATTTTATGTTTGAGAAGATGCGTAGCTTGAGCAAAGTTATTGTGTATATCGTTGTGGTATCTTTTGCTATCGGCGGAGGTTATATGGGATATGGTGCCTTTACAGGTGGTGATGGAGGACCTGCAGAACAGGAAGAGATTGATGACGTGCTGGTAGAAGTTAACGGACAGGAGATAACCCGAATGAGATTTAATGAAGTTCTGCAAAATTATGCCCATCAGACCGCTAATTTCACGCGGGCACAGATGCTTTCTTTTGAACAAAATGTGCTGAATTCGATAATTGATGAAGCTCTTCTATTGAGTGAAGCGCGAACAAGAGAACTTGATCCAGAAGTGAGTCCTGAAGAGATAGACGATATAATTGATAATATATTAGAGCAAAATAATATGGAGCTTGAAGAGCTGGAATCAGTACTGGCGCAGCAAAATCTTACTCTTTCCGACCTGCAGGATGATATTGAACAATCTCTGCGGCAGCAAAACATGCTGGAAGAAGTTATGGAAGAGATAAGAGCAGAGGCTGAGGTGTCGGATGAGGCGGTCTTAGATGAATATGAGTCCAGATATGATGAGGATGAGCAGCAGGAACATGATGAAGAGGAGAGAGAGGAAATAACAGAAAATATTCGCGAAGAGCTTTTGGACGAAAAGCAGGACGAATATATGCAGCAGTGGCTGGAAGAAGCCAGGGCTGAAGCTGATATAGTTATTAATGATTCGAAAATGGAGGCTATGAATTATTTTGCTGAAGAAGAATATACTCAGGCTCTCAATGCTTTTGAAGAGGCTATGAGAGTAAGCAGGGATCCCTCTCTGTTTATATATAAAGCCCGCTCTCACAAGGAGATGGGTGAGGAAGATGAGGCTCTGTCAGTTCTGGAGGAAGCTGAGGAAGAACATCCCGAACAGTGGGAGATTTTATTTGAGCAGGGCGAAATGCTGGCTGCTGTAGATAATGAAGAAGAAGCTGTGGAAAAATACGAGCAGGCTTCTGAGTACGCCGGCAGAAATTTAATGGCTCGCTATGAATTAAATGCAGCTTTTAGATCTATTGGAGAAGATGAGAGGGCTCAGGAAGAGATGGATAGATTTATGGAGCTTCAGCAGGAACGGCAGCAAATCGCCCCGGAAGGCGCCCCGGAAGAAGATATTGAAGAGGTTGATCCTGATGAAATAGAGGTCGAGCCCGAGGAAGAAGAGCCGATACAATAATATTGAGGAAAAGGTGATAATAATATGGCCATAAACTCTCCTCGCGGGACGCAGGATATCCTGCCTCCCGCTTCTTTTAAATGGGAGCAGGTGGAAAAAACAGCCAGAAAAATCAGCCGCAGATACAATTACCGAGAACTTCGCACGCCCATTTTTGAATACACAGAGCTTTTCAGGCGGGGTATTGGGGAAGCTACTGATATTGTAGAAAAGGAGATGTATACTTTTGAGGATCGAGGAGGCCGCAGTGTAACTCTGAGACCTGAAATGACGGCTTCTGTAGTGAGATCATTTCTGGAGAACAATCTCTATGGTGGGGTGCAGCCCACCAAATTTTATTATCTGGGGCCGATGTTTCGATATGAGCGACCTCAATCCGGTAGATACCGTCAGTTTCATCAATTTGGAGTGGAGGTTCTTGGTACAAATAATCCCGCAGTCGATGGGGAATTGATAGTGATGGGAATAGACTTTTTAGAGGAGCTGGGTCTTTCTGAATTTTATGTGGAGTTAAACAGCATTGGATGCCCTGAATGTCGGCCGGAATATGTAGAAGAGTTAAGCGCACACATGGAGACTCACAGAGACAAACTCTGCAGCGATTGTAAGCGAAGACTGGAGAAAAACCCCCTGCGGATACTGGATTGTGATGACTGCACTGAAATTATTGAGGAAGCCCCGCAGACTCTGGACTACATATGTGATGATTGCAGAAGGCATTTTAAAAGCGTAAGAGATTATCTTGATAACATGAAACTTGAGTACGAATTAGTCCCCCGGCTGGTCCGCGGCCTGGACTATTATACTAATACAGTTTTTGAAGTGAAATCCGATAGTCTGGGTGCACAGGATGCAATATTTTCTGGAGGACGCTATAACGGTCTGGTGAAAGAAATTGGCGATAGGGATGTGCCAGGTTCTGGTTGGGCTCTGGGATTGGAGCGTCTGATGCTGTTGCTTCAGGAAAAAGATGAGATGTTTACCTCTTCTCTTGATGTTTATATTATAACTATTGGTGAGAAAGCGGAAAAATTTTCGCGCACAGTACTTCGCCGGCTGCGCAGCTCAGGTTTTTCGGTTGAGACCGATTATTTAGGCCGCAGTGTTGGCAGTCAAATGAAGGATGCTGACAGAAAAGATGCCGGATACAGCATAATAATTGGAGAGGAAGAATTAGATAAGGGAGAATTCACTATTAGAGATATGTCATCAGGAGAAGAGACGATGGTAAAGGTTGACAGAGCAGTTGACTATATAAACAAAAAAATAAATCAAGTCTGAGGTGAACCGGCAATAATGGAGTTGAAAAATTCAGGATATGAGCACAGAACACATCTTTGCGAGGAACTGGATGAAAGTATGGCAGAAAAAAATGCTAATGTCAACGGCTGGGTGCAGCGAACAAGAGACCATGGTTCTTTGCTGTTTGTAGATGTGAGGGACCGATCCGGAATTCTTCAGGTTGTCTTTGATGAATCGGAAGATAAAACTCTTTTTGATAAAGCTGAAGAGTTGAGGCCTGAGGATGTTATTGCAGTGAAAGGCACAGTTAATAGAAGGCCCGACGAAAATATAAATCCCGAATTGAAGACTGGCAAAGTGGAGCTGGAAGCTGCAAAATTGGATATAATATCCCGAGCTGAGACACCTCCTTTTACAGTTGACGACAGCTCCCGGGTTAAAGAGGATGTGCGTCTTAACTACAGGTATCTGGATTTGCGGCGCCCTCGCATGCTTGAGGCCCTTAAAGCCAAACACCGTGTTATGCAGAAGACCCGGAATTTTCTGGCCCGAAAAGGCTACTGGGAGGTAGAGACTCCCATACTTACAAAGAGCACACCTGAAGGAGCCAGAGATTACCTTGTACCCAGCAGACTACATAGTGGCAGGTTTTATGCTCTGCCACAATCTCCTCAGCTTTTCAAACAGCTGCTTATGTCCGGGGGAGTGGAAAAATATTTTCAACTGGCCCGATGTTTTAGGGATGAGGATTTAAGAGCCAACAGGCAGCCAGAATTTACCCAGATTGATATTGAAACATCTTTTATAGAGGTAGAAAATTTTATGAATGAGATGGAGGACATGATTGGAGAGATTTTTAAGCTGAATGATATTGAAGTTCCTGGTAACTTTCCCCGTATGACCTATCAGGAAGCTATGAGTAAATACGGTTCCGACAGTCCTGATACCAGATTTGATATGAAAATAAGAGATGTTTCCGGGATATTTTCAGACAGCGAATTTCGGGTTTTTAGGAGCACTATAGCTGATGGTGGCACAGTTCGAGCCATTAAACTACCCGGTGGATCAGATCTCAGTCGCAGCAAGCTTGATAAATACGAGGATTTTGTCAGAAAAAGAGGTGCTGCAGGATTAATCTGGTTTGTTATTGAAAATAATGAGGTCAGATCGCCTGTAGCAAAATTTTTGCAGGATAAAGAAATTGAAGAGATGAGAAGAGCGATGGATGCCGAAAAAGGAGATATAATTTTTGTCGTTGCAGATCAATTTAATACCGCGGTTAGCTGTTTGGGAGATCTTAGGTTAAAGCTTGCCAGGGAATTTAATATGATACCGGAAGATAGTTTTGAATTTCTCTGGGTGGTGGACTTTCCCATGTTTACATATAATGAGGAAGAGGAAAGACTTGAAGCCGAACATCATCCTTTTACTGCCCCTCTGCCGGGAGAAGAAAAATTGCTTATTGAAAATCCCGGTAAAGCCAGAGCTAATGCCTATGATATGGTGGTGAATGGAGAGGAGGTTGGCGGGGGATCTGTGCGGATCAATGATCCTGAACTGCAGATGCAGGTGTTTTCAATGCTTGGTTTTAACGAAGAAGAGGCTAGAAAGAAATTTGGTTTCATGCTGGATGCTCTGAGCTATGGGACTCCTCCTCACGGTGGTATAGCTTTTGGGCTTGACAGGATTGTAATGCTTCTTACCGGCAGAGATTCAATCAGGGATGTAATTGCTTTTCCAAAAACACAGCAGGCTACTTCCCCTTTGACCGGAGCTCCTTCGGAAGTAGAAAGGGAGCAGCTTGAAGAGCTAAATATAAAGGTAAAAGAGGATTAAAATATAACCGGCAAACTTAAATTTTTGGTTCTTCTTGTTATCGGCTGATAGATATCTTATAAGATCGCTATCATGATAATAATGGCTGGAAGATATAAAGTGAAGTGATGCTCGAATTTTTTCAGGGGCTGATCGGTTATTTTTATTTTGAAAAATTTTTTTCTTTTTGATATCATTAGTTGAGAAGGATCATGTTGAACAATTTAATTTAATTAATCAGAATAGGTTTGTTTTTGGAGGACGGGCTATGGATCTTTTTTCACAGGTAGATCACAGCGATAAGAAGCCTCTAGCTTTTAGAATGAGACCTCGCAGTTTTTCTGAAATTCACGGTCAGGAGCATATTGTTGGAGAGGGGAAACTCCTCCGAAGGATGATAGAGTCAGACAGATTGCAGTCGCTAATTTTATATGGTCCGCCCGGCAGCGGAAAAACCAGCCTGGCCCGGGTAATTGCAGAGACAACCAGTTCTGATTTTGTTAAAATAAATGCCGTTACCTCCGGTGTGAGTGATCTAAGAGAGGTTATTAAACAGGGAAAAGAAAATCTGCAGCTTCATCAGCAAAAAACAATTCTTTTTATCGATGAAATACACAGATTCAACAAAGCTCAGCAGGATGCTTTACTACCTTCTGTTGAAGAGGGGTTTATCATACTGGCTGGAGCAACTACAGAAAATCCTTGTTTTGAGGTTAATTCTCCTTTGCTTTCTCGCTCAAGAGTTTTTAAATTGAAACCATTATCGCCGGAAGATATTAAAAAAATAATTGTTCAGGCTCTGGAAAACGAAGAGAGAGGTCTGGGAAATTTAAATGTATTTCTCGAGAAGGAAACCCTGCAATTTCTGGCTGAGTCAGCACGGGGAGATGCCAGGACAGCTTTAAATGCTCTTGAAATTGCTGTTCTTTCCACCCCTTCCGATGAAGATGGTAAAATCAAACTGGATGAAGATATTTTGAGCGAGTGTCTTCAGGAAAAAAGGAAGGAATATGATAAGAGCGGAGACAAACATTATGATGTTGTATCCGCCTTTATAAAAAGCATAAGGGGTTCAGATCCCGATGCTGCTCTTTTTTGGTTTGCTCGCATGATTGAGGCAGGTGAGGATCCGATGTTTATTGCCCGCAGAATTATTGTACATGCCGCTGAAGATATTGGTCTTGCTGATCCTCGTGCCCTCGGTGTTGCCGTGGACGCGGCCCGGTCCCTT
Organism: uncultured Halanaerobiaceae bacterium; assembly: GCA_964630835.1. Taxonomy (GTDB): domain Bacteria; phylum Bacillota; class Halanaerobiia; order Halanaerobiales; family Halarsenatibacteraceae; genus Halarsenatibacter. Next base: position 4,651 of record CAZVZM010000040.1, on the reverse strand, counting down.
GAATACGTTGGCATGCCTGAAGCTCGTCTTCCTCTGGCTGAGGCGGTACTTTATCTGGCCTGTGCTCCAAAATCAAATTCTACAATAAAGGGGATTGACAGCGCCCTTGAGTTTGTCAGAGAAAATGATCCCGGTGAAGTTCCTGAGCATTTAAAAGATACTCATTATGATGGTGCAGATAAACTTGGACATGGCAAAGGTTATAAATATCCACATGGATACGAGCATAATTATATAGAACAAAATTACCTGCCTGAGAAACATGAGGATATTAACTTTTATGAGCCGGATGGTCAGGGGAGGGAGAAAAAGATAAAAAAGTATCTGGAATTTCTCCAGGGAGACGAAGGTGAAGGATATGAGTGACAGGCAAAATACTGACACTTTTCTAACCCTTAAATCACGGTCCCGGGTTAATTTGAAGTTTAAGGACAGTCGTTTTATAGGTAGTGCCTCGCCCTGCAGAGGAAGGGAGGAAGCTGAAGAATTTATAGGGGATATTAATGAGAAATTTAGTGATGCAAATCACAATGCTTATGCTTTTCGCATATTTAAGGGGGAGGAGCTTCGGGAGTTTTCCGATGATGATGGAGAACCTTCCAGCTCTGCCGGCCCTCCCATACTTCAACATTTGCAGGGAAAAAAAATCTCCAATGCTGCTGTAGTTGTTACAAGGTATTTTGGAGGTACCAAGCTGGGGATTGGAGGGTTAATCAGGGCTTACGGAAATACCGCTGGAGAGGTTATTTCGCGCGCTGAGAAAGAAAGGCTTGCACTTTTTTACGACTTTGTTTGCAGAGGAGAATATGATCAACTTGGTAATACTTTAGCACAACTGGAAAAAAGCATGGCCATCATACAAAATCAGGGCTACAAAAGTGGGCAATTTGTAGTTTCGGCCCGGATTGAGGAGAGGAAGTGGAATGAATTGAAAAAAGGACTGCGCAAAACAACGGGGGATGGCGTGGAGATGGAAATTAAAACATCAGGTTTTTTCCCTATCGATTGACAGGCCGTATTTTTTGTGGTACACTAATTCTGATGAAGAGGCTCAAGATTAAGGGGTGAAAATATGAAAATTTCAACGAGAGGAAGATATGGACTGAGAGCTCTGGTTGATCTGGCACTGTATCAAAATGATAAAGCTATACCTCTGAGGGAAATATCTGAACGCGAAAGGATCTCTGAACAGTATCTGGAACAGCTTTTTGCCAGTCTGCGGAAAGCCGGAGTCGTTTCCAGTGTCAGAGGAGCCCATGGAGGTTATCTTCTCAACAAAGAACCGGAAAATATAACAGCCGGGGATGTTATTAGAATTCTTGAAGGTCCTATCAGACCGGTAAACTGTGTAACAGAGGATTTTGAATGTGAGCAGGAGGATGAATGCGTGACTCACGAACTCTGGGGGTTATTAAGCGAGAAAATGGGAGAAGTGCTTGATTCATATACCCTTCAGGATTTAGTTGAGAAAGCTGAGGAAATTAAGGACATAAAATCTTTTGAATAACTGATATTTTATTTAACTTTAATTTCGTTGACCTTTGAGGTGATAAATTTATGGGTGACCGTTATTACTTTGATCATGCAGGCACCACTCCAGTGGATGATAAAGTTTTAAATGAAATGATTCCGTATTTTAGTGAAAAATATGGTAATCCATCAAGCATTTATGAAGAAGGACAGGAAGCTGAGAGAGCCCTTAATAGAGCTCGTGAAGAGATAAAAAAACTTGTTAACGCCAAAAAGGAAAATGAGATAATATTTACCGGGAGCGGTACTGAAGCGGATAATCTTGCTATTAAAGGAGTGGCAATGGCGCTTTCCGACAGGGGGAGGCATATAATTACCTCCGAGATAGAACACCATGCAGTACTCCATACATGTGAATTTTTAGAGGAACATTTTGATTTTGATGTCACCTATTTGACGGTGGATGAAAAAGGTTTTATTGATCCCGCAGAACTTCGAGATAGCATCAGGTCTGATACTATTTTAATTACAATAATGATGGCAAATAATGAAATAGGTACTATTCAACCTGTAGAAAAAATTGGAGAAATTGCCCGGGAAAATGATATTTATTTTCACACTGACGCTGTACAGGCTGCCGGTCAGCTTAAAATTGATGTGCAGGATCTGAATGTTGATATGCTTTCCCTTTCAGCCCATAAAATCAATGGCCCCAAAGGAGTGGGAGCTCTTTACGTAAAAGAGGGGACCAATATTATACCTCAAATGACAGGAGGTGCCCAGGAAAGAGACAGGCGGGCCAGCACCGAAAATGTACCCGGAATTGTCGGTTTTGGCACCGCAGCAAGGCTGACCCGGAAGAGGCTAACAGAAAAAAACAAACAACTTACTGAAATGAGAGATAGGATTATTACTTTTGTAATGGAAGAGATAGATGATGTAATTTTAAATGGTCCCCGGGGCGATGACAGGCTTCCTAACAATACCAACTTTTGTTTCCGTTACATTGAAGGCGAATCTATACTTCTAAATCTCGATATGCATGGCATAGCTGCTTCCAGCGGTTCAGCCTGTACTTCCGGATCTCTTGAACCTTCTCACGTGCTTCTGGCAATAGGATTAAGCCATGAAATTGCTCATGGATCTTTAAGATTAACTCTGGGAATGGGTAATACCCATGAAGATTTAGACCATCTTTTTGATGTCCTGCCCGGGGTTATTCAAAAACTAAGAGATATGTCCCCTCTTTACGAAAACTGAAAATTCACAGGAGATGATTGTCATGTATTCTGAAAAAGTAATGGATCACTTTCAAAACCCTAGAAACATGGGGAAAATGGATGATCCGCATTTAGTAGGTGAGGTGGGTAATCCCACATGTGGAGATATAATGAAGATTTATATTAAGATCAACGATGAAGAAGTTATTTCTGATATAAAATTTAGCACTTTTGGATGTGGAGCTGCAGTTGCTACCAGCAGTATGGTGACTGAACTCGTCAAGGGTAAGACTCTGGATGAGGCCAGGAATATTACAAATGATGAAATAGCTGAAGCGCTTGATGGATTGCCACCGGCCAAAATGCACTGTTCAAATCTGGCCGCTGATGCAGTCAGAGATGCTATTGAAAAATACAGAAGTAATGAAGAAAATAAAGAAGATCCGGAAACTGTATCCGGGTAAAATCTCATTCAGGGTATTTAATTGAGCGAGGGTTATTATATATGGATAGAATAATGGTAGCGATGAGCGGCGGTATTGACAGCTCTGTAACCGCCGCCATTCTTAATGAAAAGGGATATGAGGTTTTGGGCATTACCATGAGAATCGTACCGGATTATGTTAATGAAGCCGCAGGGCAGGAAGGGGGATGCTGTGCAGTCGAAGATGCCAAAAAGGTTGCAGCACACCTGAATATAAAGCATTACACCGTCAATTTTAAAGATATTTTTCATGACCGAGTTATAGAAAATTTTGCGGAAGAATACAGCAGCGGCAGAACTCCAAATCCATGTATAATTTGCAACAAAACAATCAAATTTTCTGCCTTAAAACGGCGCGCGGAAGAACTAGATTGTGACGGAATGGCTACCGGTCATTATGCGAGAAAAAAACATTCTAAAGGCAGGGATAGATATCTCCTGAGAAGGGCCAGAGATGAAAATAAGGATCAAAGTTATATGCTTTATAAATTAGATCAGCAGCAGCTAAATTTCTCCTGTTTTCCTCTGGGAGACTGGAGCAAAGAAAAAGTTAGAGAGCGGGCAGAAAAAATAAACCTGCCAGTAAAGGATAAAAAGGAAAGCCAGGAGATCTGCTTTGTTCCCGGTGATAATTATGTCGATTTTTTGGAGAAGAACTTTTCTAACACTGGCAGTCCTGGTCCTATATATTATGTGGACGGACAAAAAATTGGAACTCATCAGGGACTTCATAAATATACAGTTGGCCAGAGGCGGGGACTGGGAATTTCTCTTTCTCATCCTGTTTACGTTATAGAAATAAACCGCGAAGACAACTCTATTATTGTTGGACCGAGAAAAGAGCTTTCCTGCAGCGGGCTTATTGCTGATAATGCGAACTGGATTTATTGGGAAAATCCCCCGCAAACTTTTCAGGCGGAGGTGCAGATCAGGTATAATTCAACTCCGAGGAAAGCGGGGGTGGTTCTCCTTTCCGACAACAGACTACGGATTGATTTTGAAGAAAAGGTGGAAGCTGTTGCCCCCGGGCAATCCGCAGTTCTTTATAGAAAAGATATAGTTTTAGGAGGGGGCAGAATTCGTCGGGCGATCAGATGAATACAGTTAGAAATAACAAGAGAAATCTGTCAATTATACTAATTATATAAAGAGACTGAAATCTTTCTGAATCTTGACATTAAGGTGATTAAGTGGTATCCTAATTTATGCTGTTGATAGAAGGAGTTTATTTTGCTCAGGTATAGGGGCAAATTTAAATTCGCCCTTGACAGAAAGAGTCAAAGATGCTAGTATGATATATCGGAATGAAGGATAACTTAAATGACTAAAGTGATTGACTTCCCGGGCCTATAGCTCAGCTGGTCAGAGCGCACGCCTGATAAGCGTGAGGTCAGTGGTTCAAATCCACTTAGGCCCACCATTTGGGGGTATAGCTCAGCTGGGAGAGCGCCTGCCTTGCAAGCAGGAGGTCAGCGGT
>CAZVZM010000039.1:0-17630 GCA_964630835.1 uncultured Halanaerobiaceae bacterium | reverse complement strand
CTCATCGGAAGAAAATCTCTCCAGAAGTTCCCTGGTCTCATACACATTGCCTTCGGATTTAGACATTTTTTCCCCGCCAAGATCAACGGTGCCATTGTGAAGCCAGTATTTGACAAAAGGCTTTTTATCCGTGTATGCCTCCGATTGGGCAATTTCATTTTCATGATGGGGAAATACAAGATCAGTCCCACCACCATGAATATCTATAGAACCATTGAGATATTTTAATGACATCACCGAGCACTCAATATGCCAGCCCGGCCAGCCCTGCCCCCAGGGACTATCCCAGGATGGATCCTCTTCCCTTCTTTTCCAGAGGGCAAAATCCTCCGGGTGTTTCTTTTTCTCATCTATTTCCACCCGGGCACCAGCCTCCATTTCATCCAGACTTCGCCCGGACAGCTTTCCATAATCCTCAAACTCCTCCACACTAAAGTAAACGTTTCCCTCTTTTTCATAGGCATAACCTTTTTCAAGCAAAACCTCGATCATCTCTATTATCTCAGGTATATTGTCCGAAACCCGGCAGAAGCGATCAGGCATTTTGATATTCAACTTTCTTAACTCTTCGCGATACGCTCTGGCGTATTTATTGGCCAGCTTCTCAGGGGTTAAGCCTTCCTCCTCCGCCCGCTCAACAATTTTTTCATTGATATCGGTAAAGTTCTGAATATAATTAACCCTGTATCCTCTGTATTCAAGATATCTCCTTATTACATCATAGTTAACAGCACCCCGAACATGACCAATGTGAGAATAATTTTGCACGGTGAGACCGCAGACATACATGTTCACACGCCCGGGACTCTCTGGCTCAAATTCTTCTTTCTTTCCGCTGAGAGAGTTGTATAACTTCATTGAAAAGACCTCCTCGACAGTCATCTCTTTAAAAAGGGCTCAATCGGCAGCTCCAGTTTCCATAGCTTTTTCCAGTCTGGCGGAAATCTCCTCCGGCCCCAAAATCACCATAAATTCTGCCAGGTCAGGACCTGATTCCTGGCCTGTAAGAGCATAGCGGAGAGGATGATAAAATTTTCTTCCTCCCACCCCTGTATTTTCCTGGACACGAGAAAAAATCTCGCTGACTTCTCCAGTCTGAAGTTCCTGTTTGCCGGAAATCTCCTCGAGCATGGCAGAAAGGACTTTTTGCACATCTGCATCTGCAAACATCTCCCGGGCCTGTGCTTTATCCTCATATTCCAGCTCGCGGAAGAAGATCTCACATTCATCCGGCAGCTGAGCCAAATATTCAACACCATCTCTTATAAGATCCAGCAGCTTTTTCAGCCATTTTTCACCGGTGTCTTCATCAATAAATCCAGCTTCTTCAAGATAGGGGCGGCTCAATTCAACGAGCCTATCCAGATCGGCATTTTTTATATAGTGATTATTCATCCAGTTTAATTTTTCTCGATCGAACACAGCTCCGCTCCTGTTAACATCTTCGACAGCGAATAGATCTATAAGCTCCTCGCGGCTCAATATTTCCTCCTCATGAGGAGGAGACCAGCCCAGCAGAGCCAGAAAATTTATCATTGCCTCAGGGAGATAACCCTTTTCTCTAAATTCTCCCACATAGACAGCCTCTTTATCCGAGCGCTTTTTCAGCTTGCTTCCATCCCGGGAGAGTATCAGAGGGAGGTGAGCAAAATAGGGGAGAGAAAAACCCATCGCCCTGTATAGCATAATCTGTTTGGGAGTGTTGGAAAGGTGATCTTCTCCCCTCATTACGTGGGTAACTTCCATTAGAGCATCATCTACAACCACAGCAAAGTTATAGGTGGGATAGCCATTTGACTTCTGGATAACAAAATCATTAAACTCATCGCTGCTAAAACTCACGCTGCCCCTGACAAGATCCTCGACAACTATCTCCTGCTCATCCCGGGGCATTTTAAAGCGCACAGCATAATCACGCTGTTTTTTCTCCTCAGAAATATCCCCCTCCCGACAGCGACCATCATAATGAGGGATCTCTCCTCTTGCCTTCTGTTCTTCTCTCATCTGCTGCAGCTCTTCCTCCGAACAGTAACAGCGATAAGCTTTATCCTCATCCAGCAGTTTTTCTATATATTCATCGTAAATATCGCGCCTTTCCGACTGACGGTAGGGACCATTTTCTCCGCCCAATCCCACACCCTCAGTTGCCTCTATTCCCAGCCAGTCCATCTCTTTAATTATAATATCTTCAAATTCTCTGGTGGATCTTTCCATATCGGTATCCTCAATTCTCAGTATAAGCTCTCCGTCATGCTTTTCCGCCAGGAGATAATTAAAAAGGGCGGTTCTTATATTACCCACGTGAATTTTGCCCGTTGGAGACGGGGGAAATCTCAATCTCATATCAGACATATTTTATCATCTCCTCTGCCTAAATTAACTGAATTTTAATATCAACATGTAAACGCAAATATCATCTCACTGCAAAAAGTCATTTTGCTGACTATATTCTTGATAGGAAGTATTTTATGCTGGAGGCCATGGACCTGACTCAGGCTTCGAAAAATTTCGAGTATCACTTCGCCTCATAGCTTTTTACAATAAGAGGTGAAAAGCTTTCGTTTTACAGGCATATGTCGTAAATTTTACCAGTGGTTATGGAGAAGTTCCAGGGAAATTTATATAACGCTGGTGCCTATGGCAAGCTGTTCGGGGCCGTCTACAAGGGCATGACCAAATTTGCCAAAGATGGCCACGGATATATGCTCATTTCCCCGCACAACAGCAATTTTAAAACCTCCACCCAGGCCGGGGTTTATCAGATCGAGCTGGCTGTAGGCATCTTTAACAGCATTGGAAATAGCCATCTTTTCCCGGGGGTTTTCATCGATAACACTGCGGGCAATGGCGGCTACAGTGGTGCTCTCCCTGAGCTTAATCGGAAGCTTTTCAGCGCTGGCTCCGGTTTGAGTTATGGCACCTTTATATCCGTAGCTTTGAACCTTTTCCAGCCAGTAATTTTCGTATTCTCTGCTCCTGGTCATAGCCAGATATATAGCAGCACTTTCCGGAGTAATGGTGTCGCTGTCCAGCTCAATATCTTCCTGGTTATATCGCACATAACCATCCACTATATCTTCAGCGGTAATTATACCGACCAGCATATCTTCATCGTTAAAAACAGGCACCCCACCAATTTGATGTTCGGATATGAGCTGAGCTACCTCTTTAACGCTTGTATCATCTTTCACCGATATCAAATCCCGGGAAACAAGACTCGATATGCTGGCATCGAGATCATCCTTTTCCATAAAATCACCATCTGTTATAATACCCACTACCTCATTATTTTCTTCGTCCATAACGATCAGCCGTCCAATTTTATTTATAGCCAGGAGCCTTTCTGCCTCCAAAATTGAAGCATCTTCCTCAATCGTTATCGGGTCTGTTGTCATAATGTCCTTAACCAGCATTATTTTTTCACCTCACAGAATAATTTTATTATCCATTCTCCCTTCTTCTGAGCAGAGCAACAGCTTCGGCCGCCGCTCCCTTTTCCTGGCCCACAAAACCCAGGCCTTCAAATGTTGTAGCCTTTACATTAACCCTCTCAGAACAAATATTAACATGCTGAGAAATATTTTCAACCATTTCTTCTTTATAGCCGCGCAGAGAAGGCGTCTCAAGCATGATAGTAACATCAATATTTTCCACTGAAAAACCGTTTCCGGCCAAAATTTGGCTCACCTGCTCCAAAAGTTCCAGGCTCGATATCCCCCTGTATTTGGGATCTCCCGGCGGAAAGTGTTCCCCTATATCGCCCTCTCCTGCTGCCCCGAGAAGGGCATCTATTACGGCATGAACCACAACATCGGCGTCGGAGTGGCCCTCCAGTCCTCTTTCACAGGGAATACTACATCCTCCCAGTATCAACTTTTTCCCTCGCTCAAATCTATGCACATCAATTCCGCATCCAATTCTCAATGTGGTCATCCTTCCCCCATTTCCCCACCGCGCTCAATCAAAGCCTCGGCCAGTATTAAATCCCGGGGGTTGGTGATCTTTATGTTAGAAAAACTCCCTTCTACAACAAAAACTTCCTCGCCAATACCTTCCACCAGCATGGCATCATCGCTGATATCCGCCTCCTGTGAAACTTCTCTGTGGGCCCTCTCGAGAAGATCACTAGAAAAGGCCTGGGGGGTCTGGACAGATACAATTTCATCTCTGTCCACGGTTTCTTCCACCAGGCCTTCATCATCTATTCGTTTAATGGTATCGGTTACAGGGGTGCCCACCACAACTGCTTTTTTCTCCTCAACTTCCTGAACCACTCTATTCATTAATGTACTTCCAACAAACGGCCTGGCCCCATCATGAACAATTACATAATCGGTCTCCCCCTCCAGATAATCCAGACCTCTTTTGACAGTGTTTCGCCTGCTGTGTCCCCCTGCAGCCAGTTCCAGCTGTCGGGTGACTTTTTGAGAAAGCTGCGTCAATATCTCCCCGCGAACAAACTCCTCATCTCCAGCAGGTACAAGCAGAACCACCCGGTTAAATAGATCAATACAATCGGATATATTTTTCAGGGTGCGATAAATAAGCGGCTTTCCAGCCAGTTTCATATACTGTTTTTTTACGTCAGAATTCATCCTTTTGCCTTTCCCCGCAGCCAGAACCAGTAACGCATAAGACATTATTTATCCCTCAATTTCCTTTTCACCGGTTTTTGCATGTGATTTGGGACGTGCAAAAATCATCCTTCCCGCTGCCGTCTGCAGTATGCTGGTTACAAGCACCTCTATATTTTCTCCAATATAATTTATTCCTTCGTCTACAACTATCATCGTCCCATCATCCAGGTAACCAACTCCCTGACCTTCTTCCTTTCCTTCTTTAATCAGCTCAACTTCCATTTCCTCTCCGGGCAAAACAACAGGCTTAACTGCATTTGCCAGCTCATTAATATTGAGAACCCTAACTCCCTGCAGCTCAGCAACCTTGTTGAGGTTATAATCATTGGTTATTATTCTGCCATCCATGATTCGAGCAAGCTTTACAAGCTTGCTGTCAACCTCAGGTATTTCCTCAAAATCTCTATTGACAATTTCAACATCGATTTCGCTATCTTTCTGAATCTGCTTTAGGATATCAAGACCTCTGCGTCCGCGATTTCGCTTAAGCTCATCGGCAGAGTCAGCAATATGCCTGAGCTCCTCCAAAATAAACTCCGGAATTATCAAAGGCCCTTCCACAAAACCGGTCTTGCATATATCAGCTATACGACCATCTATAATTACACTTGTATCAAGAATCTTATCAGCAGGTTCATCTTCACACTCATCACTTTTTACATTGCCAGATTCAAATTTATCTCCAGGAATCAGGGATATGAAATCATCAAATTTATACAGCGCCAGAGAAAAACCAAGATAGGCAAGTATCAAACTTATGAGCACCTGGAGAGGCAGACCAAGCCTGGGGATTTTATCCAGGGGAAAAGCAAAATTTACAACTCCACCCATAATCAATCCAAAAATCAACCCTATCAGACCGGCAAATATTTTTTTCGATGTTATATTGAACCTGTAATCAAAGCTGAGCACGAAACCGAGAAGCTTCTCCAGCAGAGCCGAAAAAATTAAAAAACCCGCCAGGGCCCCCCCGGCTGTACCCAAAAATTGAGCGCTGGTAACTATATTATCAATATTATTTATGGATAATTTCAGATCTCCAGCCAACCCCATAATCACAATAAGATTATACCCAATCACCCCACCAATAACCGCCAGAATAAGGCGCATTACTTTTTTCAACAACCAATTTCACCCCCCTTCTCCACAGACATAAAAACAAAAAAATCGCAGGCGGGCAGGTTAATCCTCTTCTTCCTCCTCAATATGAGGATTGTTATCAAAAGCCTGATCTATGATCTCCTTTATTTCCTCTTCCCGAACATCTTTGGCCAGGACCAGCTCGCTGATGAGAATTTTGCGAGCATTGTTAAGCATTTTCTTTTCCCCTGTGGAAAGTCCTTTCTCCTCGTCGCGAATGGTTAAATCTCTCACCACTCCGCCAACCTCATAAATATCTCCAGTTTTTAATTTTTCCATATTTGCCCGATAGCGGCGGTTCCAGTTTTGTGACATCTTGCTCTGATCTCCACGCAGCAAAGCTATAATTTCATCAGCTTCCTCTTCATCGATTATATCCCGCACTCCAATCTCATCCACCTTATCAACAGGAATCATAACTTTCATTTCACCGATGGGAAGCTTCATGATATAGTATTTTTTCTCTTCCCCGAGGATCTCCCGGGACTCGATATCAACTATTGTGCCGGCCCCATGATTGGGGTAAACAACTTTATCGCCAATATCAAACATTATGAAAATATCAGCTCCCTCTTTGTGAAACCATTATAAAACGATTTTAGTCCTAACCTTTATTATATCATTCGTAATTTTGGCTGTCAATTCAATAAATTTTACTTTTCCCTGTTGATATATGGCGAAATTAAATGTCTGGATTAAATAATTAAATATGTCTGTCCAGCAGCACCTGATCCCGCAATCTTCTCAGGCCATCCTTGATGGACTGAGCTCTGACCTCACCGATGCCATCAACTTCGTCGAGCTCTTCCGAGCTGGCCTCAACGACTGCGGGAAGATCATTAAATCTCTCCACAAGGTTTTCGATGACAGGCATGGGAAGGCGGGGAATCTTGCGCAGGAGGCGATAGCCCCGGGGAGAAATTGATAAATCCATAGAATCTACACTGCCTCCAAGCCCCAGAGCCTTGCTTATTGTGCTCGTCGAAAGCATCTCATCCGAGGACCAGTCAGTTAACTCAATAAGTATCTCTTCAGGGTCTGGCTTTTCTTTTTCTTCTTCATACCGGACGTAGTCTCTGATCAACAGGACGCATTCCTCTCTCACATCCGTCATAAGTTCATCCAGCTGCATCTTGATCAGACGACCTTCAGTTCCGAGCTCTGTGATATACTTCTCTATTTCCCTCTGAATCTTTAACACCATTTCCGCTCTCTGAAGCACCGTGACCACATCGGATATAGTGACAAGATCTTCAAATTCGAGGGCGCTGAGGTTGGTTAAGGACTGATCCAGAACCGATCTATATTTATCAAGCGTTTGAACAGCCTGATTTGCCTTCGAGAGAACCACCCTTATATCCTCTACAACATGTTTTATACTGCCCTTATACAGGGTAATTATATCCCTGCGCTGAGATATGGCAATTATAAGCTGATCAGTTTGTTTGGCCAGCCTCTCCGCAGTCCTGTGTCTGGTTCCTGTTTCTCGTGAGGGAATTTTGGAATCCGGAATAAGATGAGCGTTGGCTATCAAAATTTTCTCCAGATCATAATCGAGAATTATTGCTCCGTCCATTTTGGCCAGTTCATATAACCTGGCAGGAGATACCTCGGCTTCAATCCGAAATCCACCATCAACAAGTTCCAGCACCTCCTCACTATCCCCCACCACAATAAGCGCTCCTGTCTGGGCGCGAAGAACATTTTCCAGACCGGCCCTGAACACTGTGCCGGGTGCTATCATATCGAGTATTCTCATCATATCCTCATCAAACTGGTCCAATAATATCACCCCCCTGGCAGAATTAACGCTTTTATGCAGAAAAATGAAGACTTTTCTATAAGTTTATTCATGGAAGCTATAAGGCTCCGCTCACATGAAATTTTTCCTCTGCTTCAATTTAGTTTTCGGCCAAAAAATACACAGCAGGTATTTTCAGAATTTTTGAGATATTTAATAAAGGTGTTCCAGCCCAGGTGGCTGAAACACCTTTTTATGCGATTTGCAGTAAAACCGCCTATCCATTTTTCTCAGGAAGTTATAAACCCGGGCCAAGAGATATTATCCTCCTCTATGAATACCATAAAAATTACAGCATCTTCTGCGGATAAATAGTATATCAAGTGTGTTAATTATATCATTTTCAAGTATATTTTACAAGAAGCATAAGACTGCCTCCCGGCCCGAAGAAAGTCAGGCGAAATCACCTCTCCATTCACTCACTCTTCACTCACTCTGGAAGGTAAGCTCTCCGTCTTCAGTATCAACTCTGACGTGATCGCCCTCATCTATCTCTCCGGCAAGAATCTTTTCAGAGAGCGGATTTTCAACCATTCTCTGTATGGTTCTCCGGAGAGGTCTGGCCCCGAACTCAGGATTATATCCTTCCTCAGCCAGCAAATCTCTGGCACTTTCAGATATATCCAGAGTTAATTCTTTTTCACCCAATCTCTCTTCCAGCTCCTCAATCATGAGATCAGCAATCTGTTTTATATGGTCTTTGTTGAGTCCGTGGAATACAATTGTCTCATCCAGCCTGTTTAAAAATTCCGGTCGGAAGGTGTTGCGAAGCTCATCCATAACCTTTTCCTTCATGCGTTCATACTCCGTATCTTCCGCGTCGTCTCCGGAAGGCTGAAAACCCAGACTCGCCTGCTTTTCTATGAAACTCGCTCCCACGTTGGATGTCATTATAACAATGGTATTTTTAAAATCTACATTTCTTCCATGAGTGTCCGTGAGCAGGCCATCTTCCAGTATCTGAAGGAGGATATTGAATACTTCCGGATGAGCCTTTTCGACTTCATCAAAAAGGATCACCGAATACGGCCGCCTGCGCACCGGCTCGGTCAGCTGACCACCTTCGTCATGACCTACGTATCCCGGAGGTGAACCTACAAGTCTGGATACTGAATGCTTCTCCATATATTCCGACATGTCTATTCTGATCATGGCCTCTTCATCATTAAACATGGCCTCGGCCAGAGTGCGGGCCAGTTCAGTCTTTCCAACACCCGTCGGCCCCAAAAACATAAAGGAACCAATTGGACGCTCTGGATCCTTGAGTCCTGCGCGGGCCCGACGGACCGCCTCGGATACTGCCGTGATGGCTTCATCCTGACCGATTACACGCTTGTGCAGCTCTTCTTCAAGGCGAAGCAGTCGTTCCATCTCCTCTTCTTCCAGACGCGTCACAGGAATACCGGTCCAGCTGGACACTATTTCAGAAACATTATCGGCGGTGACAGAAGCGCCGTTCGCCCCTTTTTCCTGCTGCCAGGTATTTTTCATATCCTCAAGTTCCTGTTCGTATTCCTTCTCTTTGTCCCTTAAATCGGCAGCCTTCTCAAATTCCTGATTTTTAACTGCCGCTTCCTTTTCCTTGCGCACCTCTTCCAGCTTTTTATTGAGCTCTTTAAATTCTTCGGGTCTGGTGTTATTGCTCAACCTGACCCTTGAAGCGGCTTCATCCATGAGGTCAATAGCTTTATCCGGGAGAAATCTATCCTGAATATAGCGATGAGAAAGATTTACAGCCGCATCAATAGCTTCATCCGTTATTTTAACCTTATGGTGGGCCTCATAGGCATCCCGTAACCCTTTTAAAATATCGATAGTTTCCTCGGGGGAGTTTTCTTCGACAAGTATTGACTGAAATCTTCTCTCAAGAGCTGCGTCCTCTTCAATATGCTTGCGGTGCTCATCGAGAGTGGTAGCACCGATAGCCTGAAGCTCTCCCCGGGCCAGAGCCGGTTTTATAATGTTGGCTGCATCGATAGCCCCTTCTGCAGCACCGGCTCCCACCAGAGTGTGCAGCTCATCGATGAAGAGTATAATATCGCCGCTGTTGCGGATATCCTCCATAACACCTTTCATTCTCTTTTCAAATTCGCCTCTGTATTTTGAACCCGCCACAAGAGAGCTCAGATCAAGGGCAACAACTCTCTTATCGAAAAGGAGATCCGGAACATTCTCGCGATTTATTCGCTCTGCCAGCCCTTCGACGATAGCAGTCTTACCAACTCCAGGTTCACCTATGAGCACCGGGTTATTTTTGGTTCGTCTGCTTAGAACCTGGATGACGCGCTCTATCTCTTTATCCCGCCCAATAACAGGGTCAAGCTTGCCCTCGGCTTCCATTGCGGTCAGATCCCGGCTGTATTCATCAAGGTTGGGAGTATCGCTCTTTGTCTCTCCGGATTTGCTGGTTGAAGACTGTTTTCCTCCCAGCATCTGAACAATTTTCTCCCTGATTTCACCGGGGTCACCACCCAGTTGAGAAATTATGCTGGCACCGACTCCCTCGCCTTCTCGCATTAAACCGAGAAGCAGATGTTCGGTACCTATATAATTATGTCCTAACCTTCTTGCTTCATCCATGGAGAGATTGAGCACTTTTTTTGTGCGGGGAGTCAGTCCAATTGCCTGCGATCCTGACTGTCGTTCGCTCCCCTCACCAATTATCTCTCCAATTTTTTCCTTAACGCCCTCATAGGTGACATCATATTCATGAAGAACACTTCCAGCCACTCCTTCATCTTCTCTGATTAAACCCAGCAAAATATGCTCGGTACCTACGTAATTATGGCCCAGTTCCCGGGCAGCTTCTTCTGCATATCCGAGAACTTTTCTTGCTCTTTCAGTAAAGCGCTCGAACATAATTCTCCACCTCCATTAGTTTTTAAACTTAAATCCACTTAATTTATCCTTTATCAATTTTGCCCTGAAAATTTTTCTGCGCTCTGGATTCATCTTTTCATCAAAATAAAGCTGCAGATGAGCCGGCCTGGTCAGTACCAAAAGCTCCAGCAGCTTATCCCTGGAAAAGTCCGAAAACATCCCATAATAATCTCCCATCAAAAGTAGAGAGACAAAATGCACAGTTTCCAGCTTATTTATCTTATAGGCGTATTTTAATATGCCAAAAGCCCGCATTATCCTGTCCTTTATCTCATACTCTCCAGATTTTAGCAGATTCTCTCGTGCTTCCTTCTCCTTTTCAATTACCTGACGGGAAATACTGTATAAATTCTCAATTATATCCTGCTCGCTCACACCGAGGGTAACCTGATTTGAAAGCTGAAAAATGCTTCCTTCAACCTCAGACCCTTCGCCAAAAATCCCTCGCACTGCCAGTCCAAATTTGCCCACTCCCCCCAGCAATTTTTCAATGTTATCCGTCATGCTGAGGCCGGGGAGATGGAGCATTAAAGAAGCTCTTAAGCCCGTGCCAAGATTTGTGGGACAGGCCGTAAGATATCCGCAGCTGCCAGAAAAGGCAAAATTCAGATCTTCTTCCATGCGGTCATCAAAATTATCAGCTCGCTTCCATATGGAGGATAGCTGCTCCCCGGAAGCTAAAAACTGCATGCGGAGATGGTCCTCCTCGTTAACCATAATGCTGATAGTTTGATCCTCATTGATAAAGGTGGCACTTCCGCGGGGATTCTGGCTCTGATTTTTGCTGATCAGGTGTCGCTCCATATAGGCCTGGCGTTCAAGAGAGGAAAGATTTTCCATGTTATATCCGGTGAGATCTTCCTTCAGATCACCAGCACATGAAGCTATTTCCCTTCTTATTTTTTGCATTTCATCCTGAGATGACTGTCCGGGAAAGGGAAATTCACTGAGATTTCTTGCCAGGCGAATTCTGCTGCTGATCACAATATCACTATTTCCCGGCTGTATAAGCCAGCTGCACATCCTATCGGGGATCCTGCTGCTGCCCTTCATTTTCATCCTCCATTCTATCATCTCTATCATCATCCATTCTGTTTTCAAGCTCCTTAATCCTATCCCTCAGCTCAGCTGCCCTCTCAAAATCTTCAACTGCGACAGCATCCTGCATTTCTTTGCGCAGCTCTTTGATCTTCTTTTCAGCTTTCATCTTTTTTCCGGCCCTGCGGGGTATTTTGCCCCGGTGTTCACTGCCGCCCTGAACTTTCTTTACAATCAATTTTAACTGGTCCCTGAAGTCTTCATAACAACGCGCACAACCAAATAGACCTCCCTCAACAAACTCCTTATAAGTGAGCCCGCAGTTCTGGCAGACTTCCTTTTCGCGGGTGGGAGCAGCAGAGTCAGGAATTTCAGGTTTCATCATACCGGATAGAAGATGTTTAAAGGAAAAAGGATCGCTGCTAAAGCTTACATTCCCGGTTTTTTCGGCGCATTCGGAGCAGAGATGCAGCTCCTCCTTTTTATTATTAATAATTTTTGTCAGATGAACAGTGGCTTCCCTTTCTCCACATTTTTCACATTTCAAATTTAAGTCAATCCTCCTCTCCCTCGGTCTTTAAAATCACTTCCAGCAGGCCCTGCATTATTCTGCTGCGCAGATAATCCCTCTCAGGCAGCTCAATTCCAAGAACCTGGCGGTGAGTGCAAATTTCCATCAGGAATTTTTCTCTCTGAGAAATAACATCGTTTTCGTAAAGGCGGTGGATTATATCACGGGCATCCTGCTGACTTACCGGCTGATTGAGCCGAGAAATAAGTTTTCGCAGAGAGTCGTCCACAGAGTCGATAGATACCTTTATTATTCTAATGTATCCTCCACCCCCGCGCTGACTTTCCACCACATAACCCTTTTCTGGCGTAAAACGGGTATTCAGAACATAATTTATCTGCGAGGGGGCACAATCAAATTTATCAGCCAGCTGGTTTCTCTTTATCTCGATTCTTCCTTCATCCTGTCCAATTAAGTCATTAAGATATTCCTCAATCTGATCAGAAAGACTGGCCATATTTTCCCTCCTTCCACACACATTATTACGGGGGCGGATTTTCAATTGAAGCGAGTGTACTATCTTTGACTTTTTTTGACCTTACTTTAATGATAGGTTCTAATACACAATAATGCAACCGCTAAAATATGCATTAAAAGAGGGATTTTATGGGTTTAAGGTAATTAAACCGCTCAGAGGATGTTTTTCGTGATTTTTTGAAGAATAAACCGGAGATATCATTGAGGGTCGGAAGGAGGAGAAATAAACTGCAGATCAATTTTTCTGCTGCGGGGACCATCAAATTCACAGAAAAATATGCCCTGCCAGGTGCCAAGCGCCAGTTTTCCATTTTCCACCGGGACCATCTGATCGCTGCCCACCAGCACACTCTTGATATGAGCTGGAGAGTTACCCTCGCGGTGCCTGTAATCCCCGCTAAAAGGAACAATAGAGTTTAACCTGGATATAATATCTCTTTTAACATCGCTATCATGGGACTCATTAATTGTTACCGCCGCCGTTGTGTGGGGAACACTGATAAGGAGAGCCCCCTCCTCAAAACCCTCCTTCGAAATAAGCCGGTTAATTTGAGAAGAAATTTCAATCATCTCACATTTATCGCTGCTCTTAATCGAAAGCTCATGCACTTTCACCACTCCCAAAATGATTATTATATATGGAGCAATATTTTATTAACCCAAAAAAATTACCCCAGCCTAAAGGTCTTCAGGCCGAGAAATTGAGAGCACATTTCCCACCTCTTCTGCAGTATGTTTGAGAAGCTTTTCAGCTCTCCTCTCCGCCTCCTCCAAACCCAGCGGGCCATCAACTATGCTGAAGATGGCTGTTATTCCCCTGCTGTAATACTCTTTGCGATTTTCGCGGGATACTCCCCCCGCCAAAACCACAAGCGGCTTTTCCAGGGGAGCGGTCCTGTCGGCTATTCCTCCTATGACTTTTCCGTATAAACTCTGCTCATTAAAGCCTCCTTCTCCAGAAATAATCAGATCGTATTCACGCATTTTTTCCTGAAAAGAGAAAAAATCAAGTATCATATCTATGCCCGACTTTAACCTGGCTCCCAGAAAAACCATCAGACCTCCTCCCAGACCTCCGGCAGCACCGCTTCCAGGTTCTGAGCTGATATCCATATCGAGCTTCTCTCTCATGACCTTAGCCAGAGAGCGAAGCCCTCTGTCAAGCTCTTCAACCTGGCTCGAGCTGGCTCCCTTTTGGGTTGCGTATACTCTTGCTGCTCCTTTTTCACCATAAAAAGGATTATCGACATCACAGGCAACTTCAATTTCAACATCATTAACGCGTTTATCCAGCCCCGTCATATCTATATCCTTCACATGGGAGAGGTTTGCACCGACACCCTCCAGTTCATTGCCGGACTCATCGTAAAATTTCACACCCAGAGCACGTGCCATTCCCATTCCGGCATCGCTGGTAGCACTTCCACCAATTCCGAGAAGTATTTTATCCACGCCCCGGGATAGGGCATCAGCAATTAGCTCGCCTGTCCCTGCGGTTGTGGTCTTCATGGGGTCTCTTTCCTCCGGGCTGAGAAGAGGCAGGCCGGAAGCAGCTGCCATTTCTATCACAGCAGTTTCGGAGGTCTTCCCGCGGGACTCATCCCCGTTTTCGAAAGAACCAATTATGCCATATTCCGCCTCAATTGGTCGCCCCAGAGGATCTCTGACCTCAGCCGCAACCTTTTTTCCTCCGGTCGCCTGCACCAGGCAATCGACGGTTCCCTCTCCTCCGTCAGCCAGGGGAAGCAGATGGCATTCAAATTCTCCAGAGGAAGAATTAAGCCCAGCCCTTATGGCCCGGGCAGCCTCTGGAGCAGAAAGTGAGCCCTTAAATGAATCAGGGGCAGCCAGAACTTTCATCCATTATTCCTCGCTTTCCGGCCTCATTGTGGGAAACAGTATAACTTCTCTTATGGAGCTTGAGTCAGTAAGCAGCATTACCAGTCGGTCGATACCAATACCCAGACCGCCCGTGGGAGGCATCCCATATTCAAGGGCTCTGACAAAATCTCTATCCATCATCTGGGCCTCCTCATCTCCTGCCTCTCTCCGGGCAACCTGCTGTTCAAATCTTCGCTTCTGTTCCACCGGATCATTGAGTTCGGTAAAAGCATTTCCAATCTCGCGTCCATATATGAAGGGCTCAAATCTATAGGTAAATTTGGGATCATCGTCCCGGCGGCGAGCAAGCGGGGATACCTCAATGGGATAATCCTTGATAAAAACCGGTTGAATTAGATTATCCTCCACTCTCTCCTCAAAAACAAGGTGAATAACTTCTCCCCGGCTGGCATCATCCTCCGCTGCCACACCCAGGCTTTCTGCGACCTCCCTGGCCTCTTTTCCTGATTCTATTTCAGAAAAATCAATGCCTGTGTGCTCCTCTATTGATTCGACCATGGACATTCTCGGCCAGGGAGCGGAAAGATCTATTTCCGTGCCCTCATATTCTACAGTTGTATCCCCCAGCACTTCTCGGGCAATATGCTCAATCATATCTTCAGTTATCTCCATCATATCATTATAGTCCGCATAGGCCTGATATAGCTCCATCATGGTAAATTCGGGATTATGTTTGTGAGACATCCCCTCGTTTCGGAAATTTCTGTTAATTTCAAAAACTCTCTCCATACCACCAACAATTAATCTTTTTAAATATAGCTCGGGAGCTATTCGCAGATAAAGCTCCATATCCAGGGCGTTATGATGAGTGACGAAAGGGCGGGCATTTGCCCCTCCGGCCACGGGATGCATCATGGGGGTTTCAACTTCCAGAAAACCCCTTTCCTCCAGATAACTGCGCATTTCTCTAATTATTCTGCTCCTTTTTACAAAAGTATCCTTAACATCCGGATTGACAATAAGATCGACATAACGCCTTCTGTATCGCAGGTCCTTATCCTTCAAACCATGAAATTTTTCAGGAAGAGGCCGAAGCGATTTTGTCAGCAGGGTAAATTTGTGCACCTCTACTGTCACTTCTCCCCTGTTGGTCTTGAAAACTCTGCCGGAGAGGCCCAGTATATCTCCAATATCAAGATCCTGAAAAAATTCGTAATTATCCTCACCCAGTATATCGTATTTAAAATAAAGCTGAATTTTGCCGCTTGAATCCTGAATATCAGCAAAGCTGGCCTTACCGTGAGACCTAACAGCCATAAGCCTTCCCGCAACCCGGACTTCTTTGTCCTCTAAGTCCGAAAAATTATCTTTAATATCGGCAGCCCTGCTGTCAGGGGTAAACTTTTTCCTGTATGGTTCATACCCCTCTTCTTTCAGCTGCTGCAGGTGTTTTCGTCTTTCCGCCCTCAGCTTGTGTAAATCCTGACTTTCGTCTTCATCGCCCATTTTAAATATCACCTCTCCTCTTGTATTTATCGGCAAAAACCGAACCGGATGGTTTTAAATCTACTCTGCAGTTATGGATAAAATTTTGTAAGCTGCATCACCATCGGGTGTTTCTACCTTTACCTCATCTCCTATAGATTTGCCTATAACAGCTCTGCCGATAGGAGATTCATTGGATATTTTGTGTTCTAAGGGATCGGCCTCAGCACTTCCAACCAGAGTATAGGTATAAACATCTCCAGTATCAATCTCCTTTAATTCCACAGCGTTACCAACATTCACCGTGTGATTATTGATTTCTTCCTTTTTTACCACTCTGGCATTTTCAAGCATTTTCTCCAGTTTTTTTATTCTGCCTTCGACAAAAGCCTGTTCATTTTTTGCCTCATCGTATTCCGCATTTTCACTGATATCGCCAAAATCTCTGGCCACTTTAATTTTTTCAGCAACCTCTTTTCTCTTCTCTTCCTTAAGGTGTCTTAATTCATCTTCCAGTTCCTGATAGCCTTCTTCAGTTAACAGAATTTCTTCAGTTTCTTCAGTCATTGTAATGCTCCTTTTTATTTTTTTGGCGTAACTTACCGAGAACACATAATCGAATTAGATATAATTGAAAGAAAGTTCAAGAGATTCAATTGCTTTTTATTATAAATTAAGTATTAACTATTGTCAAGAGGTATTTTATGCAAAATTTTATTCTGCTGTAAATTTATTTAAATATGATGTAAGCTCCTCTTCCACTCCCGTTCTGTCTTCAATCCTGTTCACCTTTTCCCTGACTTCCGTGCAGTAAGGCAGCCCTTTTAAATACCATGAAATGTGCTTGCGCATAATAGGCACAGCTCTTTCCTCGCCATAATAATCACAGGCGAGCTCGAGGTGTTCCATCGCCTGCAAAATCTTCTCCTGGGGAGAAGGTGGGCTGCTGCATCTTCCCTTCTCCAGAAACTCCCGACTTCTCTCCATCAACCAGGGATTACCCTTTAAACCCCGGGCAAGCATAACGCCATCGCACCCTGTTTGCTCGAGCATTTCTCCGGCATCCTCTGGCGCAAAGATATCTCCATTTCCAATTACAAAAATTTCTTTATCTGCCGCACGATTTATCACCTGCCAGTCCGCCTCTCCCTGATAAAATTCCTCTCTGCTGCGGCCGTGTATTGTCACTGCAGAAACCCCGGCAGCGGCTAATCTGTCAGTCAGCTCAAGACAGGACTCATCCTCCCGCCGCCAGCCCTTCCTCATTTTTACTGTAACGGGTATATCTACAGCTGAAGTTACACTTCTGGCAATTTCAAAAGCCCTCGCTGGCCTTTTCATTAAGGCAGCTCCCGCCCCTCCTTTCGTCACTTTGGGGGCGGGACAGCCCATATTAATATCTATAATATCGGGCGATATTTCAGTCTCTATTATGCCAGCGGCCTCAACCATTACTTCAGTTTCAGCTCCAAAAATCTGCACACCTATTTTCCCACCCTGACGCTCAAAATCCAGCAGATCCATAGTGCGCTGATTGCCCTGAACCAGGCCGTGACTGCTTACCATTTCCGTAAAGCAGAGCTCTGCTCCATATTCACGCAAAATCTGCCGAAAAGGATAATCCGTAACCCCGGCCATAGGAGCTGCTACTATGGGAGATTTCAATTCAAAGACTGAACCTATATTTTCAGGCATCTTTTCTCTTGCGCCTCCTGCAATATTCTCTCTTTACATCACCGGCCCTCACTTTTCGCAGTTC
>CAZVZM010000038.1:0-17801 GCA_964630835.1 uncultured Halanaerobiaceae bacterium | reverse complement strand
TTCCCCACAAAAGCCTTCTGATTATGTAACCGGTCATATTAATGAGATCCCCTTTATTCTTCTAAATGTAAAAAAATCATTTTATCTAAATTATCTCAATGAAGCTCCATCCGACGCTAAGCTAGTTTTTTTGATAATAATTTTTAGTTTAATTTAGGTGGAGTAGTTGCCGGTTCTTTAAAACGTTAACGTACTTAAATTATACACCAAAATCTTGATTATATCAAAAAATATGAACCGGAATTGCTTTTTATCATTTTTAGCAATTCTCTGTTAAATTATTTTCATGTAAATACATAGATAAAGCTGACACCCATAGATTTGAGTGCCAGCCAGAATGAATTACTTTACTTTTCAGTCGTTATTTTATCTGGTATCAAAACAAACCTTAGTATGGTATCAATGTAAATCCGGATTGAAAATTTTCTGCGTTCTCATCCAGGTAATCCTCGCCTCTGTTTATGAACATCGAAGTGTCCCGGAATGCATCAAACCTGGAAGTGAGAAACTTCCACAACCTCCTGCGTGAAAGCGCTCTGCTCCTGACTGAAAACAGCAACCTCCCCGGCATTGTTGGAGGATGCTTCGCTCACCTCTGCCACCTCTGTCATGGCGGTGCTCAGGATCGGTAATGAATTCTCTCCCGGGAATGGGGGACGGGGGGCAAGCTGTATTCCCGGGAGAAAGTGTAAAGACAGAGTTACAACTGGAAATTAACATAATGATCAAATATTGCGGATTAATTTGATTTATTTTGAGGAATATCTTTTCTGAAATCATACTCTCCCCAGTAAAGGACTTTTAAAAGAGCAACTATCGCCAGCAGCTGCAGAGCAAAAATTGGCAGGGCTGATACCAGGCTTGCTGTCTGTAAAGCTTCTACTACTTCTGCTCCCCCAATAATTAAAAACAGCAGCGTTAAAGCTCCCATTAGGACTCCCCAGAATATTTTAAGGAGAGCCGGTGCCTCACTCTCTTCATCAGGACTATAACCCTTTGCCGTCATCAAAGCCATGGTTGAAGTCATTGAATCCGCCAGAGTTATAAATGAAATTGCCACCATAAGAACTGCTATTGGCATAGTAATGCTGGCCAGAGGAAAATTTTCCAGAAGAGCATACATAGCTATCTCTTCCCCATATGAATTAATCTGTTCTATCAGGCCAGTCCCCCCAAATTTATCCAGGTATATAGCATTGCCACCGAATACAGTAAACCAAATCATACCAAAACTGGCGGTTTTCCAAAATGCACAACATAATAGCCCCCTCTGAAAGAGGGGGCCAGGTGTATTTAAAATAACAGTCATCAATTACCCACCTGCAACCGGGCCCAGCAGCTGTATTTCCATGCCTTCCTCCAGTTTATCATTTTTTAACAAAAACTCGTCATCTTTCTTTTCACCATCTATTAAAACCACTGGAACCACAGCCGGGCTGATACCCAATTCTTCAAGAATATCAGCCACAGACTCATCTCCTTCCACATTTAAAAATATTTCTTCCTCCAGATCAGTATAAATACTTCTCAGGTTTCCATGTAACACAACTTTAACTCTCAAATGAAATCACCTCAGACGAAACTAATCATTAATTGCAAATTCCAGATCCATCTCCTTTAACTTTTCCCGAGTGGGAATACCATTTTCATCCCAGCCCCTTGCCTGATAATATTCGTCGAGTAGAGAGTCAAGCTCTTCTTTTTTGATATAATAACCTTCGCTTGGTCCGCTGGGTATGGCTTCTGTATAAAATCTTTCTGGAGGATAATCATAATCTCTACCGAAGTCTTCAAGTAGATTAGCCCATATAGACCTTGTAAGATGCCAGACTTTTTCCGAATAAAATAGTATATCATCCCAGTCCAGTTTTCTTCCGGTAATAGCGTAATATAAATCTTCGTAATAATCCGGTTCAAGTCCTATTTCCATAAATTGAAGCCGACAAACGCCAAGCAAATCAAAAGCAGGACGTGTATGCTGACTCTCAATCACGTACTCTGAATTTCCCCCGACTTCTGACTTAGGCATACTACCCTCACTTCCACCTGATGCGATCAAATCGTGTATGGATCCTCCTTCGGCTAAGTCATCGCCAAGCACCCAGGACCGATTATGATGTGCCCCTATATCAGCTGTCATGTAAGATAACATCATACCAGGAGCATTTCTGCTTTCATATCCTGTCCACTCCAGACCTTTTACGTGCATGGCAAAACTTTCACTTCCCTCACCGACATCTTCGGCAGCTTTTTTTACCCCTTCTGCCAGTAGATTGCCAATGCCATCCCGATGACTGATTTTTTCCATCAAATATACTATTGTGCTGAGATCGCCAAACTCAATCTCGCGCCCTATATCTTCTTCTGAAACTATTCCTTTTTCATAACATTCAATTAACCAGCTAATTGCCACACCAGCAGATATTGTATCCAGACCGAGTTCATCGGCTAAATAATTGGCATAGGCCACCTCTTCAATATCATTCAGCGTGCAATTTCCTCCGATTAAAGCAATTGTTTCATATTCCGGACCTTCAACATAGGCTGATCCTTCATCTGTTTCCGCATAACCATATTTGCCACAGGGAATAGGACAGAGAAAACATCCCTTATCCAAAATTTTCAACTTATCCAGAATTGCCTGTCCATTTATTTTTTTGTATTCTTCAAAATAGGAAGTTTTAAAATTGCGGGTTGGAAATGCTCCAACTTCATTTACCCAGTCAGTTATACCCGCTGTACCCTGAGGTGTCCAGCCTTCAAAGCCAGGTTTTTCATAACAGGCTTCGAAGGTTTCCTTGCCTTTTTCCAGCAGCATTTCCGGATCATGAACCGGTATACTTTTTCTACCTCTAACCGCTACAGCTTTTAAATTTTTAGAGCCGAGAACTGCACCAACTCCGGTTCTTCCGGCCTGTCTTCCAAAATCATGGCTGATGCAGGCGTACTTAACAAGATTTTCACCGGCTGGACCTATAGTTATAGTCTGAAATTTTTCTCCCAGATCATCCTCAAACATTTTTTCTGAGGCCAGTGCACCTTCTCCCCAGTACTTACCTGCGGGGCGAATTTCCACTTCATCATCTGAAATGTAAAGATAACTGGCTTTTTCAGCTTTTCCTGTCAGGATGAGCACATCATAGCCGGCATATTTCAATTCAGGACCAAAATGTCCCCCCATATTGCTATCTCCATATCCTCCAGTTGCCGGGCTCCTGGTGCCGAAATGAGTTTTTCCGCTGGCCGGAACCAACGATCCACTCAATGGGCCACTGGCAACAACAACAACATTTTCCTCATCAAAGGGCTCAATATCAGGAGACAGCTCATCATATAATATTTTAGCCACAAACCCTCTGCCACCGATAAAATCCTCAACCAGTTTTCCCGGAAGAGGCTGCTTTTCTACTGTTTCGGTGCTTAAATCCACCTTAAGAATCTTCCCAGCATATCCTTTCATTCATAACCCCCCTGTATGACAAATTTTTTTATTCCCAGGACAGTACATCTCTGGGACAGATTTCCACACATTCTCCACAGTTGATACATTTGATAGGAACTTCTTCTTCGTGAGTAAACATTATATCGCGCGGGCAGATCTCGACACACTCAAAACATTCAATACATTCTTCCTCATCAATCTTATAAATTCCATCCTTTTTATAAATAGCATCCACCGGACATACTTCTTCGCAATCTCCGCATTGATCGCATAAACGAACATTGTATCTGCCTGGAGATGGAAATTCCCCTGCAATTTCAATAGCTGCTTTAGCTGGATTTACGTCCCCGTAATTTTCAAGCGAACAGACTACCTGACAGATCCTGCAGCCAGAACATCTCTTTGCCTTCACTTTTATTGACATCTAAACCCCCCCTTATTATAAGGCCAATTTATGAGTTTTTTAAGCATTGAGTATAAACCGGAAAAATGCTACACTACAGCAGGCTCGAAAATATGGTCGCCTCTTTCAAACCTTTTCTGATCTAACCTGTCTATTGAAATAAGAGTATCTTCGCCAGAAAAATACTGAGCCATTATTTCGCCCATTACAGGCGCAAGCATAAATCCTCGAGCACATCCCAGAGCCAGATAGTATCCATCAACACCGGGCACTTCACCCAGTATAGGTTGCCCATCGGGGGAAATACCATAATGCCCTGCCCATTGCCGGACTATCCTCACATCTTTAATTATCGGGATCTGTTCATAGGCATACTGACTCATATTTTCAAGAAATTTCCAATCATGCTTGTAGTTTAATTTTTTAGGCTCCTCCACACCATAACCCATCAGAAAACCACCATGCGGTACCTGCTGTATATAGGAATTATGATGAAAAGACATAATCATAGGATCTATAAGCTTTTCAATCGGTTCGGTCACCAGTATTTGATGGCGTTCGGGTTCTACTGGATGATCCAGATCAAGAAATTCTCCGATATACTTAGCGTAGGGGCCAGTTGCATTAATAACTTTATTGGCCTTTATCTTACCCCGGTCGGTAATAACCTCGGCTACCTCTCCCCCCTCCTTCTCAATATTTATTACTTCAGTGTAGGTATTAATTTCCACTCCCATCTCTTCCGCCGCTTCTGCATATGCAAAAGTGGTTTTAAAGGGACAGGCATAACCATCTTTTTCTCCAAAAAAGGCTCCGGCTAATTTATCCGTGTTCAGGTAAGGAACCATTTCCTCAACTTCATTCTCTGAAACCCTGCGCGAAGGCACATCAAATTCATGCTGTAATTTCATATTTTCCTCTAGCTGTTCGGCCTGATCTTCCTGAAATGTTATCAGTAGATAACCACTTTGTTCAAACTCTATATCTCTGTCCAGTTCATCCTCGAGATTTTCGAATAATTCAATGCTTCTCTTTGTCAATCTAATGTTCAATTCTGTGCCCCATTGCATTCTCATGCTGGCAGCACATCTGCCCGTAGAACCGCTCGTCAAATACCTTTTTTCCAGCAGAACAATATCCTCAAAACCCTTCTTAGCAAGATGATAGGCTATGGAGCAACCTACACTTCCCCCACCAATTATAACATATTCAGCGGATTCACGCATGATTATCCCCTCGCAGGACTTTGCCAATTTTTACAGGTTTATTGGGCGCTCTAAAAGAAGGTTCATCAATTTCGGTAATTTCACAGCCTTTATAACGAGCCAATTCTTTCATGATATTTTCCCGGCAGGTTCGCCCCTGACAGGGCCCCATTGTGCACCTTGTCAACCTTTTAACCTCTTCCATCGAGATTTCATCCCTGGTTTCAAGTAAGTTGTGTAATTCTTCCCTGGTAACCTCTTCACATCGACAGAGATAAACTTTATCTTCACTCATTATTGCGCCCCCATTTCTATATTCCTGACTTTGTGAATGTATTCCTGAGGGACTGCCAAAGTGATAATACAGGTATTATCAAGCCTTTTACTATCATTAACAGAGAGTATCTCCACCTCACATACTGGTTCGCCTTTCCTGTCCAACCCCATCATTTTTTGGCCTTTTTCTGGCAAAGGTCTCACTTCATAGGGGATCTGAAGCGAAGCTCTATTTTCAGAAAAAGTTTCATCGACGACAAAACATGCCAGCCCGGGACAGTTACCCACACAAACACCACAGCCTGTACAATTTTCGTATATTACCTCCGGCAAATCATTTATATCCTCCATAGGAGTTACCGCATCCAGGTTACAATTGGTATAGCAGGGGTCACAGGGAATTCTTTCCACACATTCAAATATAGCGTAGGGTCCCTTTTCTCTTCTTTCCCGGGAAGGCAATAATTCATTTATTTTTTCCTCAGATATAACCCCGGTTTTTTGATACAATCCAATCCCTCCTCCAACAAATTGTATTAGGCGGATTTTTTCGGCAATTTGTTAAAATTCATCGTATAAAGACTCTATCATGATATTTATTGCTTCCAGCATAATTTAATAAGCTGATATTGACAGGTCTATTTGACAACTAAACGCAAGAAGAAGCTTTTGGACATGATTTATAGGTCCATATTCTGTCTAAAATTTAACTTTATTTAATCCCTCGCTGATTTCTTCACCAACAGGACCGGCTCTTAAAGTTTCCAGTTCACTTTGATATTTCTCTTTTACTTCGTCGGCATTTTTGTCATAGCCAATTGCCTGAGCTGCTTCTGCTCCTGCAATTCGTCCCTCCATCATGGCACTGCTTGCTTCTTCCACTCCGGCTACATCTCCCGCCACGAAATAACCTGATATTGTCGTCTCCATATTCTCATCCCTCACGGGGGTATAACCGCCGAGTTCCGGTACATATTCCATTTCACAGCCAATATGTCTTAAAAGGTCCTGCAAAGGAGATAGCCCTACAGCCAGACAGATAGCATCTACGTCCAATTCTCTTTCACTGCCGGACACTTTTTGCCAGTTTTCATCAACCTGGCAAATTTCCGCTCCTTCAACCCAGTTTTCTCCTATGGCTTTAGTTATAGTATGACTTACAGAAATATCTACTCCCATTCTTCTTATTTTAGCTGCGTGAACATGATAGCCGCCTATTTCAGGCAGGGCCTCAATTATTTCAGCTACCTCCACACCAGCCTGGACCAGCTGATAAGAAACAATTAGTCCTATATTGCCCGCCCCTATCATTAATACTTTGTTTCCAGGCAGAACGCCATATTGATTCATGAGAGTTTGCACTGCCCCAGCACCATACACTCCTGGTAAATCATTATTGGGAAAGGGCAGATAATTTTCCGAGGCACCAGTAGCTATAATTGTTTGGCGGGCCACCATTTTTTCATATCTTTCTTCTTTTTCCAGAGCGATAACACCGTCATGATATATAGAGAGGACGGGACAATCGGTCATAATTTCAATATGACTGTGGTTCTTACATTTTTCTGCCAGGATTTCACCAATTTCTATGCCTCTCGTGCCAGCCATCTGCTCCTCTGAACCAAAAAACTGATGTGTCTGTTTTACCAGCTGTCCACCCAAAGTGCTCTCCCTATCTATGATTGTAACTTCCGCCCCCTGCCCGGCAGCAGCCAGGGCAGCGCACAGACCTGCCGGTCCACCTCCAATTACAGCAATCTCTGTTGTTAGCAAATTTATCACCTCTATTTTTTACCCAGGTTCCCTTTTCCAGTTTGTCTTTTAATGGTCATTCCTTCCTCCAGCTTTTCTACACAAACTCTCACATTGGGCTCGCCATCTACCTCCATTAGACAGGATGAACAATTTCCAATAGCGCAAAAGAAACCTCTTGGCCTATCATCCTCAGAGCTGTGCTTTAAAATTTTAACGCCATTGTCCTGGAGGGCAGCTGCAATTGGCTCTCCTTCATATCCCTCCATTTTCTCACCTTCAAACTCAAAACTAACTTTCTTCCTGTCGGAAAAATTAAAGTCCAGAACAGGATGCTGTCTGATTCTCAATTTAACCCCTCCTGTCCGCAGAAATAATGTTATCAAAATCATCCTGTAGTTGTAAAAACATTTGATTATTAACTCCTTCAGGTTGATAGGAATCCAGCACATTCCCTGCTATTTCCCTGGCTCTTTCCCTTGTTTCTTTGCTTCCTTCCTCTTCCCACTTTTCTCTAGGATTACGGTCACTTACTTCCGGATGAAAGTATTCGGTCTTCATGTGATTATAAGTGTGCATATCAGTCAAATATTCTCCTCCGGGGCCAATTCGTTTGATAACATCCACAGCCATAGTCTCATCGTTAACTTCAATGCCATTAATAGCTCTTTTTGCCATACCTATTATTTCGTTATCAACAACATATTTTTCATAAGCAACAGTCTGGCACATTTCCAGAAGGCCGGCAGCATCGTGAATAAAGTTTGCGCCCGCTAAACCAGCCAGAAGATTTGTCATGGCTGATTCATATCCTGATTGGATATCTGGTATCTTAGCGTCGCTCATGCCGGCAGTTGAATAGAGCGGAAGTTCAAAGTGCTGAGCAAGTTGAGCAAGACCCGCATGCATAAGCCCCATCTCAATTTCTCCGGTGATGTAAAGCGCCTGTTTCATATCGAGTGCAGAGGCAGTCGAAGCAAATAAAGCCGGTGTTCCGGGATTTACCATCTGAGCCAGGACAATTCCTGCAATCGACTCTGCAGCCATCAAAACAATATTTCCAGCAATGGTGACCGGACCCGTGGCACCTGCTAGAGGTTCAGCTGGTATTGCTACAGGTAAATTTTCTTCGGCAACATGAATAAGAAATTCAGTATAAGTTTCATCCATTACAAGCGGTGACATTACACAGGTTATAAATGAAATAAAAGGCTCTTTCTCCAGGGCTTCTCTGCTCCCGGCGATTTTGGTAGCCATATCTATGACTTCATCGATACCTGAGTGAGAGTACATTCCTCCCATTACATGTTTGGTCGTGTTGTTCAATGAATGATAAAATCTATTGATATCAACATCTTCGTCTTCGCACTCCTGAGGATATACAGGAATTACAAGAAAATCAATATGTTCCAGATAATCAACCAGTCTTGATATATCTGCCACATCCTGTATATTAATCTTTCTCTTTTGCCCCGTTTTTAAATCCAGAACATTTAGCACCGTTCCTCCTGTGCCAAAGTATACTTTATTTTCCCTGAGATCAAGATTGTGTTTTTCTTCACGTCCGTAGAGAGTAATTTCACTGGGATTTTTGTCCAGGGCATCCTCAATTATTTTTTTAGAAAGGCGGACCCTATTTTCAGTCCTGTCAACATCAGCCCCATTCTCCTCAAATATTTGCAGTGCTTTTTCACTATTGACCTCCATTCCCACTTCCGTCAGCAGTTCATAAACAGCTGCTTCCATCTCATTCAGATCATTTTCCGATAGAGGTTTATAATCCTCCCCTCTCAGATCACCAGCTGTAAGACTTACATCTTTATCTTCCAGTATTTGCTCTCCCATAAGTTTTCTCCCCCTCGTAAAAGTATTATAATTGATCTAATTTTTGCTATTCACTTGCCAGGCTCAACCTAACCTGCCTTTCCAGACATAAGATGCGAAAATAGTGTTGCAATTTTGATAAAGCAGAACATCTAAAAACATGGGTTCTTCTCCACATCAGTTGTTGCCTGGGGTGAGCAGCTATCACTTGAAAGGCATATGTCGTAAATTTCACCAACGATTATGGAGAAGATCCAGCTTTTTAAACAATATATCTATTTATGCCTCTGGATAAACTTTTAAAATATCTATTTTGAACCATCTTTGTTATTATGAACGCTTATAATTTCCTTCACAATTATACTATCAAATAATTAAACCATTAATAATAGATTTATTCATCATCTTTTTTTAAATTTCAATTATGTGTAAATTTCAATCATCTTTGTTCAAAATATTAATATACATACTTTACTGGAAAGAGCTTCTCAACAAAACTTAATCTCCGGTCAGATCTTTTTTTGCTTTTTTTATAATTTTTTCCATATCCCCAACCACCTTTTCCGGTAAAGGATTCGTCAGTTCATGATTTTTAATTATTTCATCGGCTTTTTTCTGAGCTTTCACAATTATATCTTTTTCACTCATTTTTTCCCAGGAATTGTAATCATTCATATTAAATAGCCTGTCTTTTCTCTCCCACATTTCTTCGCTCCGCAGATTTTTTACGGTGTTTTCGTGAGATATAAACTCATCTTTCCCCTCCATCACATCAGCAATGGCATCGTACCACAATTCTTCTTTATCTCTTTTCATTCTCTTAAATGTATACAGTAAAAAATCAAAAATTTCATCATCTATTAGCAGCTGCTCATAAGATATCGTATCCCCGTGTCCCAAAATACCAGGACCGGAAATCCAATCTGCTCCCATTAAAGCAGGGAGCAAGATGTTCATCGTTTTTTCTGTTCCTGCCTGTATATCAGAAATAAATGAACTGGTTCCCGCTCCATAAACATCCGATGTCATTCCATAGTAATTCGCGATCTGAACAGCACACGCCCCCAGCACGCCTCTTTCTGGCCCTCCGGCCAGACTTGCCTGATAAAGATTAGCACATGAAGACCTGGCACCATAGACAACCTTAACCTTTTCATTAACAAGTTTGAGCAGCACAATTGTGGCAAGTATTTCTGCATTTTGCTGTGTTAACACCCCCATCAAAGGCAAAGGTGCGGTTAATCCAGCAATAGGAGAGGGAAGTATTTTTATAGGGATTTCCCTTTTTGCAGCCCATATTATAGCCTCAGTATCCTTTTCAATTAGAGTCAGGGGGCTTTTGGGAGAATAACCCACAGTATACATAGGCCTATTTCGCAAATTAGCCTCTCCACCAGCAGCGGTTGTGTATAACTTATGGATGTATTTCATTTTCAGCAATGAATCAGCCCCTGGCGCAAATACTGGTTTTTCGCTATTTACAATAAACTCCTTTAATGCATATAACATCGATACCTCTTGTGGAACATCTTGTGGATAAACAATGGGGCTAAGGGCATCAATATTATCCAGAGAATCCAATATTTTTGCCAGCTTTTTTGCATCTGAAAGTGTGGCTTCTCTTTTTTTCTGAGTGACTGAATCAAATATAGTCCTTGTTGTCCCGGCATTGTGAATTAAAATGTCTTCATTTTCCGCGTTAACGACCTTCCCCGTCCGGGAATAAATTGAGATCTTTTGACCACAACTTTTACATGTTTTATCTACAAGAGCAGGGGGAAATAATATTTTGCCATTTTCAAGCAGGCAACCATGATCTGTTAAAATATTTTTGGCAAGATCTGACTTTACTTTTACACCAATCTCGCTCAAAATATCCAGGCTCCGCCTGTGGATCTTCTCGACCAAATCCTCATCCAATACTCGCATCCGAGAGTCTCGAAATATTTTCATAATCAGTCCCCTTAGCTGTATAATTTCTATTATACATCTCCTGGCACAAAACCTAACAAACAAGATAAATTACCCCGGGTCTTGCGGTTTTCGATTCGTTATATTACAACCAGATCTTTAGATAGTTTGTTCAGGACTTCAGCCCCATTTTCTCTAACCACAACAATATCTTCTATTCTCACCCCAAATTTTTCCGGCAAATAAATACCAGGTTCAACGCTAAAAACCATACCTGGCTCCAATTTCCTCTTATTGCCCTTTTTGACGTAAGGTTCTTCGTGATAATCAAGTCCTACCCCATGTCCTGTTCTGTGCAAAAAATAATCTCCATAGCCTTTATCTTCTATAAAATTTCTAGCCGCGAGATCAACTTTTTCCACCTCAACTCCGGGTTGTATTTTTTCTATCGCTCTTTTTTGAGCTTCCCTAACTATTTCGTAAATTTCAGCTTTTTGTTGCTCTACATGCTCAAGAAAATAAGTGCGGCTAATATCCGAACAGTAATTATTGTATAAACACCCGAAATCAGGGGTGATTGCATCCCCAGTTTTAATTTTGTAGTCACCAGGAAGATTATGAGGAGAAGAACTATTGGGTCCAGCAGCAACAACCGGAGAAAAAGCCAGTTTCCCGTCCCCATAGGATTTTAATCTGTATTCAATTTCATGACTGAGTTCCTTTTCACTCACACCAGCAGCAATAAAATCCTGGATACTTTCACCGACTCTGTCGGCAATTTCTGCCGCTTTTTTAAGATATGAAATTTCCTTTTCCTCTTTTGTAACTCTGAGCCTATTCATCACTTCATCAGCTAATATTATTTCTGATTCTTTGAGCAAAGGCTTCATTTTAGCAAAACTCTTGTATTCGATTTTGCCTTCAACTGCAACCTTTCTGGACTGACTGCTAATAACACTCTTAAGTATTCGCTGTGGATTCTCCGTGTCGCTCCAATATTTTGCTTTACTATTTTCTTTTTGATCCAGAAAATTACTTTTCTCCACTTCTGCTTTATCCAGCTTCGGAATCACCAGGACAATTTTGCCATTATTATCGATAATCATAACTCGAAACCTCTCATCAGCAAAGAGATCTATTCCAGTGAGATAATAAAAATTGGAACCCGGGGATAGAAATACATAATCAATATTTTCATCTCGCATAATCCGACAGAGTTTTCTTATTCTGCTTTTTTTCATGGCCTCACCTCTCATCTTTATATAGCAATTTTAGGGTTATTTTAAATATACTCACTTCACATCAAATTCTTTATATAAGGTGTAGTGGAAGAGATAAGCGGGGTCTATCGGATTTCTTGCCACCTGTAAGGCAGCATCATAGGAAATAGGAACGAAAGCAACCTCTTCATCCATTATTTCCTGCATTCTAATATATTTTTCCTCTCTTTTATCATCATCCACAGTTACGCTTGCCTGTTGATGTAACTCATTAAACTCTTCATGATCCCACTGCAAATAATTCCAGCTGCCTATTTGTTCAGCAGAATACCATTCCGTCCAGTAGCCTGGATCAGGAACCATAGAATATCCCATAAAGTGCATACCGGGATATGAGGTATCACTCACCACTTCATAAAACTCTCCGCCTTCCAATGTGTTAATTTGTACGTCTATGCCAATTTGAGCTAAATTGTGTTGTATGATCTGAGAAGCAGTCAGATGCACCGGCACAGCATAGCTAGCCAGTTCCGTGGAAAATCCATCCTCATAACCCGCTTCTTTCAGCAATTCTCTAGCTCGTTCTAAGTTTTGCTCATATTCAGGGGCATCTTCCCAGTGCCCTGTTACTTCAGGAGGGATTAAAGTATTTGCTCTGCGAGCAGCTCCATCATAAGCTCCTCTAATAACCTCATCCACATTCACAGCATACCTAATTGCTTTACGCACCCTCCGATCATCAAAGGGAGACTGCATATGATTGAAACCCAGCCATTCAAAACGCAGCATGTTTAGTTCATGTACGGATACATCAGGCTCTTCCTTATATCTATCCCGGGCTTCAAGAGAAATCCTTGTCTCATCAAGCTCACCGGTATCAAAGGCAATTTCTGCAGCTTCCTCTTCTTCAATCGGATAGATTTCTATCTGTGAAAATTCCGGATTTTCTCCATGATAATTTTCAAACTCGCTCAGGACAATTTTTTCTCCTGGCTGCCAGTCTGTAAATTTATAGGGGCCGGACCCAACCGGATTGGTGGCAAACTCATCCTGCCCTTTATCCTCAAATGCCTCTTTGCTTAAAATTGCGCCACTAAAAAGAGGTAATGTCCTTTCGAGAAGTCCCGGATAGGGTTCAGAAAGGATGATTTTGCCCCTGTAACGATCAATTATTTCAACTTCCTGAAGTGGACCAAAATCTTCCCTGTAAGGAGAATCAATCTCCGGGTCAACAAATCTTTCAAAAGAAAACTTTACATCTTCAGCAGTCATTTCCCCGTAATCTTCGTGAAATTCAATGCCTTCTTTGAGCTCAAAATAAATTTCTGTTCCCTCTTCTCTAACTTCAAATTCTTTAGCAGCATCCAGCTTCAATTCCTCAGGATTCTTATGGTCAAATTCAACCAGGCGAGAAAATATAGCTAAATTAATATTGTGTTCTTCATTTCCCATCAGAAAAGCCGGATCAAGTGTTTCGATGTCATATCCACCCCGGGCTCTAACTTTTAAAGTCTCCATGTTTGCTTCAGCTTCCGCAAACAAAGCCGAAAACATTAAAATTACAACAACCGAAATGATAGAAATAAACAACTTTTGTCTCCATAATCTCATAATTTTTGCCTCCTTTAAAAATAGTTTGGTTCTCCTTATTTTAAATTGTAAATATATCTATAAAAAAGCTTTATTAAATTTTACTGATAGATACAATCATTATGACTGTGAACTCGAACATAATTCAAAATTGAAAGCAGAAGGAGCATATTTTTCTTGGTTGCTAATCATGCTAATAATTTAAATATACTCTAATTAAAATTTGCTTAAAGAGAGCATTTCCTGTCGTTTTTAGACATGGCCATAATATTCTCTATGATTTATTACGGAATAAGCATAATCCAGAAGAGTACCCCAGCTAAACACAGGAAGATTAACTTCCCTCTGTATAGCTCGAGCGAAAGGTTGCATTCCCGTGCATTCTAACATCAATGCACCAATACCAGGGTTTTTTTCATAAAAATCATGACATAAATTTATCATATCTTCTTCAGCTCTATCGTAATAGGCCTCGGGAACTTCAGGTCTTTTTTCGTGGTCCCATAAGTTGTCAAATTCCTCACAGTTATATTCATCCATAGCCCCGGCTATGGTATAATTACTATCTAAATTTATACCAACATTTTTTAAATGTTCGTCAGTTAAAAACTTTTTCTGAGCACACACAATACCCACACTTCTGTCAGGCCCTATTATTCGCTGGATAAAAGGAACCTGTAATAAACTAGACATGAAAACCGGAATATCTACATGATTGGCTACATCTTTTTGAAAATACGCAAAATATCCACATTCTGCTGCAATCGCTTTACAACCCATGTTTTCCAATTTTTTTGCCGAATTCAGTATCGGTTCTCTGCAGGGAGACTTATCCTCCTCCCATATAAGGGTGTAAGTACTGACTCCTTCAGCAATTTCATATTGAATAGGGTAGGGAAAGGCACTTGCATTCCGCACATCTCCAGGAAAACCAGGATATACATCATCCAGCACAATAATTCCTAATCCCATCCCGTAACACGTATGTCCATCTCTGGCCTTAATGTGATTTAAATCTCGATCTCGATTTTGATAATGAAAAATGATTATCCCTCCTAAAATATTTAAAACAATTTTGTTGTTTTAATACTCCCCTATGATAACCCCCAAAATATACCACTTTCATACTCATCAGTAAAAAGAAAAAATGATGACAGTTATTTCATTTCCTGTGCATATTAGAAAAAAGTCCTGTAGTAATCAATGATTATCTTAAGTGTATCATTAATATCTTCAAAATATAATGTAAATTTCAATCATCTTTGTTCAAAATATTAATATGGTTTGCCCACATATCTCTCACTCTCTCGAATTGTAAAAAAAATCGGAGAACCTTTCAAATCCAGAAAGGTTCTCCTTACATAAACCACAATATTTGTAGGGAGGGCTATCAAAATGATTCTCTTCAAAATTATAAATTAAATTTTGCTTGAGCTTTGTTTATCTTATTACTTACTTATCAAACCAGGAGGCTGTGTCTCCAATAAATTTTTTCCTCTGCTGCCTGGTATATAGCATCCTTTCATGACAACTGATCCTGTGCTTATTATTTGTCCTCATTTTACCGGGTTCTCCATAGTGCAGGGGGTATCAACCGTACACTTTCCACAGCAATCCATATCCTCTGATTCGTAATAATTGCTACTTCTTAAGCAGATCTGGTAGCACCTTTCTTTGTCCAGGCCTTCATCGGTCAAAGCTGAAAATGTACAATTTTCGATGCATTTTCTGCATTCTTGATCTGCCCTGGCCAGACAAAATTCCTGCTCCGGCCTTTCTGATGCTGGCATCTCTAAATCAGTAACTATACTACCCAGTCTACCTGCACAGCCTTTTTCCGTTATAAAAACTTTGTGAACTCCAAAATTCCCCAGACCTGCAATAAAGGCCACGTGTTTGTGGGACCAAAAACTTATCAATTCCTCTCGCGAAAAATTATGGGTGGCGGAAGCAAATTCAGCCCGTCCCCCCATCTCCTCAATTCTGTATTGCAGGCTATTATTTATTCTACCAATGAGATTATTTGTTTCCAGATAAGCCTTTGCCCAGGTCTCCGAGGCAATGTCTCCACCAGCATTTGACTCCGGGATAAAGGACTCAAAAGGTAAAAAATAGCAGAAGACCGAACGTGCCTCAGGTAACATATCTTTCGGCAGCATGTGATCGAGGCTAACAGCCTCTTTCAACTCGGGAAACAGGTCATCCTCTGCATCAGCAGCTCCAGTTAACGGGCTGCGCCAGCTGGTATTTATGTCATTTTTTTTATTGTTTTCTTCAACCTTCTCTCTCACAAGCTTGCTCAATTCCTCTTTAGCATTTTGCAAATTATCACCTGCTTTAAAGTTAAAAATTTGTTCATTTCCACATAAGTAGTTGAATTTTATTAAAATTTGACTTTAATAAATATGCTTATTCCTGGCAGTTAAGATGTCAGACAGAAAATTTTGGGAGTCAAAATTTGCCATATACGCTCCGAATATGTGTATTTCTGAAGACAAATTATAATAATGAATTATAAACAGTTAATGTGAAGCGGGTTAAAAGGATAAAGGGGGATTGCTATGAGTATAAAATTTAAGCCGAAATTTCATCCGAATATCCAATCCAATATTATTATAGAATTTCTAAATGAAAACTCAAAACAATCCCCCTACCCGTCTCCGGCATTCCAAAAAATCTCCCGTCCAACTATTTTATTTTCTGCTAAACTGCAGCAGACTTAATGATTTTTGTGAAATAATTAAAGCATTTCGTCCTCAGCCCGTTCCACAATTTCATCCAGCCTTTTACTTACCGCCTCGGGCAAAGGTTCAGGTTCATAATTTTCCACAATATCCAGAACCTTCTCATGAGCTCTATCGTAGAGGGTCTTCTCCCCGTTTTCCTCCCATTTCTCGTAAAATTTGCGTTCGAAGAGGTCGGGATACCAGGTTTCCTCCTTGAACATTTCCATAGTGTGTTCTTCGCCCAGGAAGTGTCCACCCGGTCCAACCTTATCAATTATGTCGGTGGCCAGTTTTTCCGGTGTGACGTCGATCCCCTCAACGATTCGACGGGCAAAACCTATGAGATCATCGCTGATCGCCAGATTTTCCAGGGATGCGCAGTTGCCGTGTTCAATATAACCAACATCGTGGTTTAAATTAGCACCCGACTGTGCGGTTGTCACTATAGACAGGGCGAGTTCTATACCTGCCTGCTCATCAACTATTTTGGAATCGGTACAACCGCAGGTGCCAAACATGGGAATATCAGCATAGTTAGATATATCTGCCAGAGCTGCTTCCATTAAATGAAGTTCCGGAGCTCCATAGGAAAACACTGTTGTATTCATATCCATGATAGTAAAGACTCCGCCCATTATATATGGGTTGCCGGGATTGGTCTGCTGATTTAAAACCATACCGCTCAAGTTTTCAGCCATACCTGTGGCCAGAGTCCCTGCCAGAGTAGCAGGCATGGTGCCTCCTGCCATTATTCCAGGAGTATATACCACAGGCAGAGATTTTTTTCCGGCCAGCATAAGCTTTTGAGCCGCATCTTCACTATGCTGCAGGGGAGAAACCGGTTCAGCATAGAGAGTCATAAAAGGATTCTCTTTTAGCTCAGTTTCCCCACCAGCAATCACTTCGCACATTTCTATAATATCAGCATAACCCCGGGCGTCGTTAGCAGTTATCACTATGGGTTTAGAAGAATTCTCAACCATGGCCTGAAACTGATGTCTATCGTAAACATCTTGAGGCACATCCTGAACTATACCCAGTGACATTACAAAATCCAGATTATCCAGAGCATCTATAGTTTTAGCAGCCAGTCCAACTGTCTCTTTGCTGGTTTTGATCCTTTCTTCACTGCGAGGATCTTTAAAATATGGAGTATCTGAACCCGTACCAAAATAAGCATTGTTGCCGGCCAGCTCCATCACACGCTCTCCGGTCCTGCTATCGGTCAGTGTAACTTTGCGGGGGGCGGAGTCTATTGCTTCTTCTACCAGCCGGGAAGGGATACGAACATGCTCACCATCTACATAACAGCCCGCATCTTCCATTATATTTAAAGCTTCCTCATCGTGATATTTTACCCCTGTTCTCTCAAGGATTTCCATGGATGCTTCCAGCAGCTTCTCGATCTGGTCCTCGGAAAGCACCTC
This sequence comes from uncultured Halanaerobiaceae bacterium, assembly GCA_964630835.1. Lineage (GTDB taxonomy): Bacteria > Bacillota > Halanaerobiia > Halanaerobiales > Halarsenatibacteraceae > Halarsenatibacter. Next base: position 25 of record CAZVZM010000038.1, on the reverse strand, counting down.
CAGTATCTGGCCATCTATCGTCTTA